>MWBK01000066.1 GCA_002069025.1 Bacteroidetes bacterium ADurb.Bin302
TACGCCAAGTTGAACTTCTGGTTGTAAAAAGTATGTTCCAGGCACTCTAAAATCTCCAGCTTTTACAGTATATTTAATATACTTCGGATTTGTAGAATCCACTTGGGCCTCCCAAACTTTAAATTCTTTATTTGGAGTATATACATTAATTCTTAATATTGTAGCATTTGTAAGAACTAAATTTGTCTCAATTAGTATCTCACTCCCCTCATCGCCACTGTATCCTTGTGCTATATCTGTATTTAAAGCCATTATTTAACCTGGATAAAATTAGATTTCAAATATATATTATTAGAGAAATGGCTTTTCAGCATAATATTTTCAACTTTATGCAGATCACTTCTTACAAATAAAGTAGTATAAAACTTACTAAAAAGTCTTATTACTTGTTTAATTATTTTATGTCTTAATCCCATTCCTCTCGTAATGAGATAACTATTCTCTCCAAAGCCTCGTGTTATCATTGAGGACCTTCAGTTCCATATCCTGGAATTGTTTGTGTTTTATCAATAAATATTCCTAATGAATTAAAAACGTATGAGATTAATGTACCAGTGTTTCCAACAACTTCACTATCATATCCAGTTGTTGAAGATTTTATAATAATCATATTGCCATCAATATATACTGTCTCTTGTTTTTGAGTGACATTTCGTATTGCAATTTGAATATTAGATATAATATCATTTAGAGAATGAGTCAATGCAATTGGAATAGATATATTATATGGAAATTTATCTATATTTACGTTCCATGTATAAATTCCATCGGGAATCATTCTTGGTGACAATTTATTTGATAGATCAACAAATTCAAACATGATCATTCCACTAGTTGGTTCATAATACCTGGTACGTTTAGTCACACTTTCTTCAGTAGCTATGCCAGTTTTATTGTATAAATTAAATTTTGCGATCTCGGTTTTATTGTCCTCACCAAAGAAAACCATTTGATTGTCTTTAATTTCCCACATGCCGCCTTCAATGTTTTTAATAAATGAAATGGCAGCATTAACATCTATGTCTTGAATTATACTATGCTGATATCGCTCAGATTGCTCGACTGTGTCGCCAGCATTAACTAAAACAGTGTATGTGTTTTGTTCTTTATATTTGTCAAATTCATAGTAATAAAAACCATCACCAATTGATTCCATAACTTCATTTGAAATTACTACGTCTTTAGTGTTTACATTTCTAATTGTAATTGTTGGTGTCAGAGAATCATTTGGCAATCCCGCATTGGATATAAAAGTAACTATTTTCATATATTTATTCTTTTGCCCTTAACTACTAAGTTATATGGTTCATTATTTATAATTTGCAATACGGCATTTGTTCCACTCTGAACTACTTGAACAGAAATATCAAGATCTTCATCACCAAGTATTCCAAACATTGTAGACTCAAATACTGTATTCTTTTTAATTGAATATACTTGAAAACCTAAAAATTTATTTTGAGCTTTTATATGAATCAACCATTGAATTGCAGACATTGCATCCATATCATATGTATCAACACCAGCTGTCTGGTATGCATAAACAGTTTTATTAAATACTGTTCCACCTTCATATATTTTTACCGCTGATACTGCACTATTCATTATACGTACCTTATTGCTAAAATATCTGTAGAATACATTACGACATCTGGAGCAATCGTCACAGTTGATTCTGAAACTGTATAGTCAATTGTTTCAACCAATATTAAACCATTTAATGTCAATGTAATAGAGCTTTCTACCGGAACTGATTCTAAAAGAATTTGTCGTGTCTGAATTAAAGCAATATCAATTTCAATTATTGATTTTTTGAATATTGAGTATGCAGTTCCTTTAAGACCTTGAACTGTAATTCTGTCTAATTCAACTATCTCTAATCCAGGTACAAATACTATTACATCATCTTGTACTAAATAGTCAACATTCTCATCAAGCAACACACCATTTAAGGATATTTCTTGTGAGTTTGGTATAAATTTATATTCTAATGTGAATTTTCTTCTATATAGAATCTCTTCGTCTATTATGACGGTTTGTTTGAAAAAATCTCCCTCGTTTTCTTCTATATCGTCTGGGTTTTGATCAATTCCTACAATTGTATATGAAGGTCTATAAGGAAGTATATGAATATAAGAAGAAGATTCTACATATAAAACAGGGTTACTAAAAATTTCTGGTTCGTCTGGTACTAATTGACCAGCAGCAGCAGACGAAGTGAAATAATATTGTCCAGGTGTTAACCCATGGTCTGGAATATTATATCTTCCAGACATTGCAATCTCAAAATGATCAGCATCAATAATCTTTACTACAACGTAGTTAGCCAATGTATATGCTTGATTTGCTCTAGCTGGCTGCCATCGAGTGCCATCATGATAAATTGGCGTAAGTATATTAAACGCGTGTGAAGGTTGTTCGATAAGGTGGATCGTTCCACTATCTACTCGATCAACTATTTCTACATTTAATCCTACCCCTGTTGTTTTTAGAAACTTACCTGATGGGAGGTTTCCAGTAACAGGGACATCAGAACTTATTCGTCTCGGTAATTCGTTATTAATGAATGATTGAAATTGTGCATTATTCATTAGCATTTCTCTCTACATTCATTAATTCTCCACAATGTTTACAAAACTTGTTGTGTGCATTTATAGTTTTTCTTTCTATTACGTTCCCACAAACACATGTTAATATATAACTTCGTGATTTTGCTTTTTCACTAATTTTGTTTTTACAACAATCACTTTGCTTTTTTCCATACATCGGATTGTTTTGCCCAGAAACGTTGTATGAGCCATTTTTCCACGCTTCAGAA
>MWBK01000067.1 GCA_002069025.1 Bacteroidetes bacterium ADurb.Bin302
AACAATTGGCTCCCAACTTTGATCTCCATGTGTTGTGTCCAAATAATATAGATCTATAATTGTTCCATTTTGTATTATGCCGTCTTCTTCCAAATATGCATTAAACCGAATGTCCATGGTACTCCATCCATTTATATTGGAAAAAGGTGAAATAAACGCACATGTTAATTCTTCCGAACCACTTGTTATGCTAGAGCCATCTACAAACACTTTATATTCTTCAACATACCCTAAACTATCGCCAATATAGGCTGAAGCGGAAACTTTATTGTCGCCAGTTCCTGGATCAGCAGTAAATGTTACCGCTTGGTAGGTGCTATCAACCTCTGAAAAACTACCATCTTTAGACTTCCAAAAGAAAAATGGGGTTATGTATGATGCGCATTCAAAATCATCCGGTCCAATTTCCAACCTATACTTTCCGATATTGGTGTCAATGGCTGCTATTCTTACATTTTTTATTGCTGGTTTTACAGATGTATCGAATAGATCTGTAGTTTGCTCATATTCAATACCAGCTGTTCTGGAAAACCCTAAATCCTCAAGCACAATTTCATTTTGAAATACCTGCGGCAAAGTTATTGATGCAGCCACTTCATTAACATTTATACCATCATCTATTTGTATATTATATTGAGCTGTTTTTTCTGATGATTGGGCAGTTGCAAATATTACCCAACTTACTGTTTTCATTTCGTTGGGTGCTAATGAAGCAATTTCTATGGTTTGGGTTGAATTATCAAAAAGTGTAAGTTCGGAAGGTAATACTATTTTAACTAAAATATTATTACGCTGTGAAGAACTGATATTTTGAATATATGCTACTACTGTAAATGGATTAGGTTCATAATCATTTTCCGAGGAGGATACATCCAACGATTGTGGTGCTGTAATGCTAACTGAATAGTTATCCAAGACAGAGGTATCAAAACTGCTAAGACCATAATAAGTTACATATGATTTGGTTTGGCCCACCGCTAATTGAACTTCGTCCCAGATTACCGATACGGCGCTATCACCATTACTTATGCCTTCTTTTGGTATATAACCCCAAGGAATGCCACGCACATTCCTCCAATTTGTAAATTGGGTTTTGTTCGGCTTACCTTCAGCACTCTTTATCAAAGTCCCACTTGAAATAACAGTTGGGTTAGTAAGACTATCAAACGCTTGCCAATATTGTGGAATAGAGTTACCCGAAAATTCTTTTTCTGTTGTTAAGTCTCCATAACCTGCAATACGAAAAGGAGCCGCATCATTACTGCCGAGCATTGTATCCATCATAATGCGTAATCCTATCAAGTGACTTTGAGAATCAATATTCTCTGCGGTATATTTAATTTTTACAGTATCAACCTGCTGGGTCGTTAAGTTATTTACTAAGGACAATTCTTGAGTAACCTTAATCTGATTATTTATAACCATAAATGATGTATGCTTATTACCTACCAAGACTTTACATAATTTTTATGATGTTCATATATGTAATTATTACTGTCAAGCCTGATCGTTGTGTATGATGTGCCAGGTGATGGATGACCATATAACATTTTACTATTATTATCATTAGCATTATCGGGGTTCCCCCCTGTTGTTCCAACAGAAAAACGACCTTCTTGACTGACGGCAAATTCAATAAGCTCGTTGCCTATTTTTGCATACCCATTATTATTGGTTGTTACATCTAATACTCGATGATGTTGAGTTACTTCTTGGTCATTTTTTTTAATTATCTGTGTGCTCAATATCTCTTCAGCAGTAGGTGTGAATAATGTAAACATACCTTGATCAAATGATTCACTTTGTTGTTTTTGATAAACCTCATCTGCTATAACTATATTGCCATCGTCAATCGTTGACTCATTAATTGGCGTTAGTTGTTCTAAATCACTAGTAGCACTAATTGATAAAGGGAAAATTATAATTAGCGCTAATACAATTATCAAAAGTTTAAGAGTATTGCGTCTGTTTCGCACCATTTTATCCTCCTTTTGAGTAATTTTCAGAAAACATAAACGGACTCCAAGAAATTTATTTTTTATATTTTACATATTTTCTCACCTTCTTTATTTATATTTTGCTAACTTGTAATTGGCCAATAATATTGGCATTAACTGTTAATTGACAGTAAACTATTTACTTATTGTTTACTTTTGCTAAGCTGATTTTTTGAGTTATGCAAAAGTCTCAACTTAAGAAAAAATAGTTTTATAGAGGCGTTTTTACACAATTCCTACCGCGTCATTAATACCGTACAAACTATCTATTTACCAGAATTGAGATAAATAATCTTTAATAACTAACACTTTTTTAATTAAAATTCTCATTCCAGTAAATTATCAATTATTACTAATATATATCTTCTAAATAGAGATTCAATCAAACTAGCTATAAACTCGGATATCTTGTCTGAAATTACCAGATCGGGTTACAAAGGAATTACCTGCGTTCGGGAAGAACTGATGCGTGAGCAGGTGGTACAAACTTTGCCTACCGATGAATCTTTTTAGGCCCTCCGGGTTTGGGAAAATCCCATGTTGCTGTAGCTTTAGGGATAAAGGTAGTACAAAAAGGATATAATGTAAGTTTCATTAGTATGGAAGACCTGATTAGGCATCTAAAGCTTCAGGGTACTGCCAGCCGCAATCGACAAAAGATCAAAAGAATTATCTTCTCGGACCTGGTAATAATCAATGAAATTGGATTTGTCCCCATAAAGAGAAAGGACTCCAATCTGTTTTTTCAACTAATTGCCACGTTTTATGAACAGACATCATTGATTATTACTTCTAACAAGGGATTTGAAGATTGGGTTGAATTAATGGGAGATCCGGTAATAACCACTGCCATTTTAGATCGAATTGTACATCACAGTGAAATATTTAATCTGACCG
>MWBK01000068.1 GCA_002069025.1 Bacteroidetes bacterium ADurb.Bin302
TACATTAATGCTGCGAGCCGGTATATCTATCTCGATAATGTCTCCATCTTTTACTAAACCTATATTACCGCCTGATGCGGCTTCCGGCGAAATGTGACCAATACTTAGTCCTGATGTACCTCCTGAAAAACGTCCGTCAGTTATTAATGCGCAATCTTTACCCAAGTGACGAGATTTGATGTAAGAGGTAGGGTATAGCATCTCTTGCATACCCGGTCCGCCCTTAGGCCCTTCGTGGGTGATAACAACAACGTCTCCTGCTTGAACTTTATTTCCTAAGATACCTTCACATGCTGAATCTTGCGAATTAAAAACCACAGCCTTGCCGCTAAATTTCCATAAACTTTCGTCAACGCCTGCAGTTTTAATAACACATCCATCCATGGCAATATTCCCTTTCAAAATGCCAAGTCCACCATCTTTGGTGTAAGCGTGAGCCATATCTCTTATGCAACCTTCTGCGCGGTCTGTATCATAACTATCGTATGTGGCATTTTGTGAACCTAATTCCAAATTGAATTTATTGCAAGGAGCACTTGAATATATGCGTTTTGCATCGTCTGAAATATTTCCTGAGCATATGTCATATGCCTTAATAACTTCTCCTACTGTCATGCCGTCAACTCGTTTTGCTTCTGTATGCAGCAACCCGCCTTTTGCCAATTCATTTAATATTCCGAGAACACCTCCTGCGCGATTTACATCTTGTATGTGGTATTTTGTTGTATTAGGTGCTACTTTACACAAACATGGTGTTTTACGAGATAGTTGATCTATGTCTTCCATTGTAAAATTAACTTCTGCTTCGTGTGCAATAGCAAGCAAGTGTAAAACTGTATTGGTAGAACCGCCCATTGCGATGTCTAATGTCATAGAGTTTAAAAATGCATTACGGGTTGCTATGCTTCTTGGTAGGACGCTTTCGTCTCCGTCTTGATAGTATGCAAATGCATTTTTCACAATTTGTTTTGCAGCATCCATAGCTAATCTTTTACGATTTCCATGTGTTGCTAATATTGTCCCATTACCAGGAAGCGCCATTCCAAGTGCTTCATTCAGGCAATTCATTGAATTTGCTGTGAACATACCTGAACAACATCCGCAACTAGGACATGCGCTATGTTCAATTTCGTTTACATCTTTGTCTGAAACGCTTGTATCTGCTGCTTTTACCATTGCATCAATAAGATCCAAGTGTTGACCTTTCCATTCTCCGGCTTCCATGGGTCCGCCTGATACAAAAACAGCAGGAATATTTAGTCGCATAGCTGCGATTAGCATACCCGGAGTGATTTTATCGCAATTGCTTATACAAATCATAGCATCAGCTTTGTGTGCGTTAACCATGTATTCAACGCTATCTGCAATAATATCCCTACTTGGTAAAGAATATAACATGCCATCATGTCCCATTGCTATACCATCGTCAATTGCGATTGTGTTAAATTCGGCAGCAAAACAACCCAAACTTTCGATTTCAGCTTTAATTTCTTGTCCTATTTCGTGTAAATGTACGTGTCCCGGAACAAATTGCGTGAATGAGTTAACAACAGCAATAATAGGTTTGCCTACTTGATTTGGTTTCATACCATTCGCACGCCACAAAGCTCTGGCTGCTGCCATTCTTCTGCCTTGTGTACACTGGTCACTTCTAAGAGAGTGTTTCATATCTTGTCATATTAAGTTTTATAGAAAAAAACCTTCCCCATTTTTGCGGGAAAGGTTTTATAATATCAATTCACATACCCGTCTTCATGAATGTTTATACCTTCAAGACCACTAAACCCACGACTACGGATGTAATAACTTTCATTTTTCTTCTTATTAGACCGCAAAAGTACATTTTTTTTTTGAAAACAAAGAATTAAATTACTATTATATATGTAATAACATGTTATTTCAACATTCTCTTGTTACGATATATGAATATATTTGTTGTATTTATTGTATTTAATGATGTGTTTAGATTTAAAATTGATGCAAATTTACTCAAACATATTTAAGTAAAAGAAGTCAAAAAAATGCGTATAAGTTTATTTTATTTTGTTGCTGCCTCACGATTAAATTATTATCTTTGCCAACCTAATTATATAAAAATCATGGAAAATAATTTACTATTGGATGTTCGTAAGAAAGCTGAAATATGGCTTAGTGGAGATTACGATCAAGACACAAAAACTCAAGTAAAAGCATTACTTGATAACGAAGACACTACCGATTTGATAGAATCTTTTTATAAAGATCTAGAATTCGGAACAGGTGGCTTACGCGGTATTATGGGTGTCGGTACAAATCGTATGAATATCTATACAGTAGGAGCAGCAACTCAAGGCTTGGCAAATTTCTTAAAAAAAGAGTTTGGCAAAGGCAAACAAATTAAAGTTGTTGTAGGTTATGATTGTAGAAATAATAGCCGTTTGTTTTCTGAAACAATAGCAAATATTTTTTCTGCAAATGGAATAAAAGTTTATTTGTTTGAGGATCTACGTCCAACTCCAGAAATCTCATTTGCTATTCGCGAATTAGGTTGTCAAAGCGGTGTAGTAGTAACCGCCAGTCATAACCCCAAAGAGTATAATGGGTATAAGGCTTATTGGGAAGATGGTGCGCAAGTAATACCTCCTTACGACACAAGCATTATTTCTGAAGTAAATAAAATAAAACACATAGATGATATCCATTTCAAAGGTAATCCTGAATTGATAGAAATTATAGGTGAAAATATAGACAATCTATTTTTAGAAAAAATCCAAAAATTGTCTTTGTCACCCGAATCAATATCTCGTAACAAAGATATGAAGATCGTCTATACTCCAATACACGGAACAGGTATAACATTAATACCGAAAGCATTGAAAATGTATGGATTTAACAATGTAATAGATGTACCTGAACAAAATGTAATAAGTGGCGATTTCCCAACAGTAAAATCTCCAAATCCTGAAGAACCTGCAGCTTTAAAATTAGCTGTAGACAAAGCTCGTTCTGTTGATGCCGATATAGTCATGGCTTCAGACCCTGATGCCGATCGTATGGGGATAGCAGTAAAAGATGATAAGGGCGAATGGATTTTGGTTAATGGTAATCAAACAGCGCAAATTCTAGTATATTACTTGATTCGTCGTTACAAAGAATTAGGACGTTTAAAGGGTAAAGAATATATTGTTAAAACAATAGTAACTACAGAGTTAATCGCTGAAATTGCTAAACGTTATAAAGTACCTTATTTCGATTGCTATACAGGTTTCAAATGGATTGCTGCAATTATTCGTGAGCAAGAAGGAAAGAGACAATATATAGGTGGTGGAGAAGAAAGCTACGGATTCTTGGTTGAAGACTTTGTTCGTGATAAAGACGCAGTATCATCTTGCGTTATGATGGCAGAAATTGCAGCATGGGCAAAAGATAATGGCAAGACTGTTTACGAGTTATTACAAGATATTTATTTGGAATTCGGGTTCTCGAAAGAAAAGGGAATATCTGTAGTTAAAAAGGGAAAAACGGGTGCTGAAGAGATTAAGAAGATGATGACTCATTTACGTAGTTGTCCTCCTAAAACAATAGCAGGTTCTAAAGTTACAATTATTAAAGACTATAATGCATTGCGCATGATAGATTTAGCAGCAGGATCAACAACTAATATGGAAATGCCTGAGACTGCAAATGTATTGCAATTTTTTACAGAAGATGGTACTAAAATTTCTGTTAGACCTTCAGGAACAGAACCGAAAATTAAATTTTACATAGAAGTGAGACTTCCATTGAAATCGCGCGAAGAATTTGATGCTGTTGATGCTGCTGCAGAAGAAAAAATATTGGCAGCTAAGAAATCACTGCATTTAGATTGATATAGTAAGAAAATTAAAAAATAGTCCTACATCATGTGATGTAGGACTATTTTTTTGTGCATAATCTGTATCAGAACCAGCGTTTCTTAATAAAGAATCCGGTAGTGAAGGCAGTTATAAGTATTGATGTAATAATGACAATCAAAAATGTCCAATTAAAAATTGTAGTTCCTGATTCTAAGTTCATGCCGAAATAACTTGCTATCAACGTAGGCATCATTAATACAATAGATATTGTTGTTAAGCGTTTCATGACAACATTCAAATTGTTTGATATTACTGATGCGTAGGCATCCATCATTCCACTTAAAATGTCACTATATATGTTTGTCATTTCCAAAGCCTGTTTTGATTCAATCTCAACGTCTTCAACAAGTTCCGGATCATATAAGTCTTTTGTATTACGTAAATTTTTAAGCCTATGAGTCAGTATCTCGTTTCCACGAAGCGAAGTTGTAAAATAAACAAGACACTTCTCTAATTTTAGCAAGGCTTGTAAATCTTCATTTCGAATAGAATTTTCGAGTTGTTTCTCTGCAATTTTTGTACGATTGTTAATCTGTTTCAAGTATTTCAAAAACCATATACTCGATGACAGAAGCAGACGAAATACAAAATTTAAATTATCTGTTCGTTCGATATTTTTGCGTTTGGTATATTGTATAAAATCAGTTATAAGATCTGTTTGATAAAAACATACAGACACAAATACATCATCCTTAAAAATGATACCTAAAGGTACTGTAGTATATGGAACAGAGTTAGGATCTTCCATTTCTTTACAAGGTATACGCATTAAAATAAAACACCAGCCGTCTTCAACTTCGATACGAGGTCTTTCGTCCATATCTTCAATATCTTCGTAAAAAGCAGAAGGTACGTGCAATTCATTTATAATGTAATCGGCATCGTTTTGGGTTGGTTTTACAACATTAACCCAGCAGTTGGGTTCCCATTGTTGGCAGGGAATAAGTCCGTTCCCGTTTTTCAAAAAGGTTCTCATTGGTTTTCCTCCAAATGTTAAAAGAATGGAGGAGACCAAATCCCTCCATTCTAAATGATTGTTTGTTCCGGATGATAATCGTCCATGTTTGTTTTAGAATGGTTACGGCTGCAAATGTAGCTATAAATTTTGGAATGTGAAAGATGCACAAATAAACAATTCAATTAATTAAGCAATTTTTTAAATGTGCGTGTGCTAAGCCGGAAGTAAAAGTATTTTTAAGGCCATTTATTTATAAAATATATGTATTTTTCTGCTATGAATATAAACATAATTAAAGGGTACAATATTGCATTTCGCAATATTGTACCCTTTAAAATTCATTAGTTTAGAGTTGATTAGACCAAACTTTTTATTAAAGTTTCTCTATCTCCGCTAAGTAAATCCATAGGAGCTATTTCGGGTAGAGCATAAGCTCCGGGTTTCTGTTTTACGACGGCACGTGCACAGGATATTAAAATTTGTGCTGTAAGGGCAGGATTGTTAATGCTCATAGAAAAACTAATCCGTTGGTTCTGGGTCTTACCTGAAACGCCTTTACGTTCTAAAAGTACACCATGTCCCATATCTTTTATACTATCAACACTTTCTACTTCTATTACGTGTGTCTCGTCGTGTGCAAAATATGAATCTGCCTTAATTGCAGCTGTTACTTCTGCAATTGATGCTCCTTTTTCCAATTCTACATAAACCATACGGCGATGTATTCCTGTACCTAAAGGAATAGTCATTGATAAGGCATTCTTTACTCCTGATTTTGAATTAGCAACAACAGAATGTCCCATACTCATACCCGGTCCGAAGTTGGTATATGTAATACCCTTAGGAACCATTGCTTGAAATAATGTTCTTAAAACAGAGTCTGTACCAGGGTCCCATCCTGCAGAAATGATAGATGCTACTCCATTGGCCTTTGCAACTTCATCTAATTGTTGGTGTAAGTCCCATAAAGCGCCATGTATATCGTAGCTGTCAACTGTGCAAATACCTTTTTTAAGAATCGATACTGCAATTTCAGGTACTATGCGAGTTGGTCCACATAATATGGCTACATCAACTTTCCCAAGTTCGTCAATATTGGAAACGACCTTGATACCGGCTAAATCGGCAGTATTATCTGATAGTGATGAGGCTCTGCGAACTACTCCGCATAATTCTATATCAGGTGCTGCCAATGCTGCTTCTACAGAAAATTTTCCAATATTTCCGTATCCTATAATGGCAACTTTAATCTTTTTCATATTAAAAATTTTAAATATTATTTCTTTTGAATGAATTCATCCATAGATGCTGCTGCTTTGCGTCCATCGCCCATTGCTAGGATCACAGTAGCACCACCACGAACTATATCACCACCTGCAAATATCATAGGAATTGCGCTTTGTAAATTCTCATTTACAACAATAGTTCCTTTCTTAGATACTTCCAATCCCGGTATTGAATTTGGAATAAGAGGGTTAGGTGATACACCAACACTAACAATTACAGTATCGACATCAATAAGTTCTGTTGCACCTTCAATTTCTACAGGTTTACGACGTCCCGATGCATCAGCTTCGCCTAATTCCATTTTTTGCAAGAGCATTTGTTTAACACGACCTTTCTCGTCTCCGTAATATTCAATAGGGTTGTGAAGTGTTCTAAACTCAATACCTTCTTCTTTCGCATGTTTTACTTCCTCGATACGTGCAGGCATTTCTTCTTCGCTGCGACGATATACAATCATTGCCAATTCAGCGCCCAAACGTTTTGCTGTACGAACAGAATCCATGGCGGTATTACCACCACCAATAACTGCTACACGTTTCCCTTTTAATACAGGAGTGTCAAATTGATCTTGTGCAGCCCCCATAAGATTAATACGTGTTAGATATTCGTTTGATGACATGATACCGATAAGGTTCTCTCCCTTAATACCCATGAAATTAGGTAGGCCCGCTCCACTTGCAACAAATAATCCCTTAAATCCTTGTTCTTTTAAATCGTCGAAAGAAAGAGTTTTACCAACGATGCAATCCTTGATAAATTTAACGCCCATTTTTTCTAGATTTCCTATTTCAACATCAACAATAGAATTCGGTAAACGGAATTCGGGAATACCATATTTTAACACACCACCAATCTCGTGTAATGCTTCAAATACAGTTACGTCATATCCTTTTTTTGCCATATCTCCGGCGAACGATAATCCTGCAGGACCTGAACCTACAACACCTATTTTAATGCCATTTTTGGCAGCAATTTCGGGTATTGAAATAGATCCGCTTTCGCGTTCGTAGTCAGCGGCAAAACGTTCCAAATAACCAATGGCAACAGCCTTTTTACCCATTTTTAAATGAATACATTGACTTTCGCATTGTCTTTCTTGTGGGCAAACACGACCGCACACCGCAGGTAGTGCAGATGTCATTTTTAAAACCTGTGCAGCCTCTAAAAATGCGCCACGTTCAATATTTTTGATAAATGACGGAATGTCGATGTTTACAGGACAACCTGTAATACAACTTGGATTAAGACAATCTAAGCAGCGTTTTGCTTCAAGCAATGCTTGGTCTTTGTTTAATCCTTGGTTTACTTCCTCATAATTACGACTACGGTATTCACCATCTAATTCATTCATGTTAACACGGGTAATCTCCGTACGTTCCTTATTTTTCATTGCTTTGCGCAATTCTTCACGCCAAGCAGCAGTTCTATTTGTTAGTTCCATGCTAATATTCTCCGTGTTATAATTGTTCTTTATATTTAGCAAAAGCTGCTTGTTCTTGTTCTCTATAAGCTCCTAAACGCATCATCATTTCATCGAAGTTAACTTGGTGAGCATCAAATTCCGGGCCGTCAACACATACAAATTTCGTTTCGCCTCCAATGCTTACACGACATGCACCACACATTCCCGTACCATCAACCATAATTGTATTTAACGAAGCTACTGTTGGTACATTATATTTTTTAGTTAGAAGAGATACGAATTTCATCATTATAGCAGGACCTATAGTTACGCACAAATCAACTTTTTCGCGGTTAATTACATTCTCGACGCCATTAGTAACAAGTCCTTTTGTTCCATAAGAACCATCATCTGTCATAATAATGATTTCGTCTGCGTATTGACGCATTTGTTCTTCCAAGATTATTAAATCTTTAGTTCTTGCAGCAAGTACTACAATTACTTTGTTGCCTGCTTTTTTTAAAGCTTCAACAATAGGCAACATCGGAGCTGTTCCAACACCACCGCATGCGCAAACAACAGTACCGAATTTCTCGATGTGTGTTGCTTTCCCAAGTGGACCAACTACATCTTCAATATAGTCGCCTACATTTAGCGAGCATAGTTTTGTTGATGAAACTCCAATTTTTTGTACAACCAATCTGATTGTGCCTTTTTCAATATCAGATCCTGCAATTGTCAAAGGAATTCTTTCGCCATCTTTGTCAATACGAACAATAACAAAATGCCCTGCTCGCCGAGCTTTAGCTATAAGTGGGGCTTCAATGTCTAAGCTAACCACATTTTCCGAAAAGTTTTCTTTTGATATAATCTTATTCATGAATTTTTTTTGAATTATAAGTTCAAAATATGTGTTATTTTTAAATTTTTAGATAAATACAATATTCAGAACCATCAATTTATAAAAACGGATATGGGCGGGTTAATTTAACCCGCCCGTTTCTATCCGTGCATTTAATAGTTAATGTTAGTGCTTAGATGATACCTTGAGCCATCATAGCTTTAGCTACTTTCATAAAGCCTGCGATATTTGCACCCTTAGCATAGTTGATATATCCGTCAGGTTCAGTGCCATATTTAACACAGTTTGCATGAATGTCAGCCATGATACCTTTTAATTTTGCATCAACTTCTTCGCGAGACCAACTTAAACGTTCAGAGTTTTGACTCATTTCCAAACCTGATGTTGCAACACCACCTGCGTTTGCAGCTTTACCCGGAGCATATAATAATTTAGCTTTTTGGAAGATATCAATAGCCTCAGGAGTTGTAGGCATGTTGGCACCTTCAGATACTGCTATGATTCCGTTATTAACGAGTTTTTGAGCGTCTTCAGCATTGATTTCGTTTTGTGTTGCTGATGGCAATGCGATATCAGCTTTCTCTCCCCAAGGACGAGCGCCTTCTACATATTTGCAACCATATTTATCAGCATATTCTTTAATACGTCCACGTTGAACGTTCTTCAGATCTTTTATGAATTCCAATTTTTCTGTTGTGATACCATTTGGATCATATATATAACCATTAGAATCAGAAAGAGTCAAAGGAATTGCTCCTAATTCTATTAATTTCTCGCATGTGTATTGAGCAACGTTACCTGAACCTGATACAAGACATTTTTTGCCTTTAAGTTCGATGTTACGTGTTTTCAACATACTTAGCAAGAAGTAGATGTTACCATAACCGGTTGCTTCAGGACGAATTAATGATCCACCGAATTCCAAACCTTTACCGGTAAATGTACCTGTAAATTCGTGTTGTAATTTGCGATACATGCCGAACATGAAACCAACTTCACGACCACCAACACCTATATCACCTGCAGGTATGTCAGTGTTAGGGCCTATGTGGCGAGCTAATTCAAGCAAATAAGCTTGGCAAAAACGCATCACTTCGTTGTTAGATTTACCTCTTGGTGAGAAATCCGAACCGCCTTTTGCGCCACCCATAGGCAATGTTGTAAGTGCGTTTTTAAATGTTTGCTCGAAAGCAAGGAATTTTAAAATTGACAAGTTAACCGAAGAGTGGAAACGAATACCACCTTTATAAGGTCCGATAGCCATGTTGTGTTGTACACGATACGCCATATTGGTTTGTACGTTTCCTTTATCATCTACCCATGATACGCGGAATGTAAAAATACGATCCGGAATGCAAAGTCTCTCAATTAAATTAGCTTTTTCAAACTCGGGATGTTTGTTGTACTCCTCTTCGATTGAATTTAATACTTCACTTACAGCTTGAATATATTCAGGTTCATTTGGAAACCTTTTCTTCAAGCCTTCTACTACATTTTGTGCATTCATAATTATGTTGTTTATTAGAAATAACTTATGTTTTGAGTTCTTTTGATGTGCAAAGTTAAACAAAAAAATAGTTGAAGCACAAAAGCCATAAATAAAATAGATACAAAAAAACGATATAGTGCAATTTGTTATATTTTTACTATTAAAACTACCACATTGTAATTAATTGCAATTATTTGCTTATAAATTGATATTTTGGTGTTTCTAAAAATACGATTATTGTGAAAAAGATATCATTTATATTTTTATTGTGCATAATTTTCTTAATTTTGCTGTTCAAAGCATTTGTCTCTAAATTTATATTTATACCTATTATATTATGTTTAAAAATTGCGTTATTAGTACAAAGGCAAAAGTTATTAGCATAATTTCTGCCGTATTGCTCCTGACATTAGCAGGATTTATATATTTCAGATTTTATTTTGTATTTGGAGAAGGTGTAAAAGCTGGTGAACTTAATTACTGTACTTATAAGGGATATATATTTAAAACATATGAAGGAAAATTGATTCAATCGGGTTTTAAAGCACAATCAATAGGAACCATACAATCATATGAATTTCCTTTTTCTGTAGAGAATAAATTAATTGCTGATTCTTTGATGCGCTGTAGTGGACGTCATGTAGAACTTCACTATAAGGAGTATATTGCTCCGATCCCTTGGCGAGGAGTTAGCAAGTTTGTTGTAGATGATATCATTTCAGTAAAATAATTTTTTTGCTATTTAGCAATCCCAACTCAAAAGAGTTGGGATTTTTTTTATTATATGATATACATTATGTAATAACATTTTATGTACCTTTGTCCTTTCATATTTTTAGAGACCTTTTTATGGAATTAGAAAGCAAATATAAGCCTTCAGAAGTTGAACCGAAGTGGTATCAGTATTGGTTGGATAATGGTATGTTTAATTCGAAACCGGATAATCGCGAACCCTATACCATAGTAATACCTCCACCAAATGTAACAGGTGTCTTACACATGGGGCACATGCTTAATAATACCATACAAGATATTTTAGTAAGACGTGCCAGAATGTTAGGGAAAAATGCATGTTGGGTACCAGGTACAGATCATGCATCAATTGCAACAGAAGCAAAAGTTGTAAATAGATTGGCTCAACAGGGTATTAAAAAAACAGATCTTACGCGTGATGAGTTTTTGAAACATGCATGGGAATGGACTGACGAACATGGTGGCATAATACTTAAACAATTACGTAAACTGGGGGCTTCGTGCGATTGGAGCAGAACTTCATTTACAATGGATGAGATTCGTTCTGAAAGTGTGATAAGCGTATTTTGTGATTTGTATCAAAAAGGCTTGATATATAGAGGTGTAAGAATGGTCAATTGGGATCCTAAAGCACTTACAGCTTTGTCTGATGAAGAAGTTATGTATCAAGAAGAGCATGGTAAATTATTTTATTTACGTTATAAAATAGAAGGAGAAGATGGATATGCAGTTGTAGCTACAACTCGTCCTGAAACTATAATGGGTGATACTGCAATGTGTATCAATCCTAATGATCCTAAAAACCAGCATCTCAAAGGTAAAAAAGTAATAGTTCCTTTAGTTGGACGTGTTATTCCTGTAATTGAAGATGAATATGTTGATATAGAGTTTGGGACCGGTTGCTTAAAAGTAACTCCGGCACATGATGTTAACGACTATATGTTGGGTGAAAAATATAATTTACCTACAATAGACATCTTTAATGATAATGGTACAATAAGTGAAGCTGCCGGTATTTATGTAGGTATGGATAGGTTTGATGTACGCAAGCAAATTGAAAAAGATTTGGAAGCTGCAGATTTACTCGAAAAAACCGAAGCCTATACTAATAAAGTCGGATATTCCGAACGTACCCGTGTAGTTATTGAACCTAAATTGTCGATGCAGTGGTTCCTAAAAATGGAGCATCTTGCAAAACCCGCTTTAGATGAAGTAATGAACGATAATCTTAAATTCTATCCTCCAAAATACAAAAATACATATCGTCATTGGATGGAGAATATTAAGGATTGGTGCATCAGTCGTCAACTTTGGTGGGGGCATCGAATACCTGCTTATTATTTGCCTCAAGGTGGTTTTGTAGTAGCTAAATCGGCTGAAGAGGCTTTGGTTATAGCAAAACAGAAAACAGGAGATGAGTTCTTGACCATTAAAGACTTAAAACAAGACGAAGATTGCTTGGATACATGGTTTTCATCATGGTTATGGCCTATATCACTATTCGACGGAATAAACAAACCCGGAAATAAAGAAATCTCATATTACTATCCAACTGACGACTTGGTTACAGGACCTGATATTATATTCTTTTGGGTAGCACGTATGATAATGGCAGGCTATGAATATAAAGGTGATATGCCATTTAAACATGTTTATTTCACAGGTATCGTGCGTGATAAGTTAGGTAGAAAGATGTCAAAATCATTAGGTAATTCGCCTGATCCACTTGATTTGATTTCGAAATACGGAGCAGATGGTGTTCGTATGGGTATGATGTTGGCAGCCCCTGCCGGCAATGATGTACATTTTGATGAGGCATTATGCGAACAAGGACGTAATTTTAATAATAAGATTTGGAATGCACTGCGTTTGGTTAAAGGTTGGCAAGTTTCTGATTCTACACAACCTGAAATAGCAAAAATGGCAGTTGAATGGTTTGATGAACAATTGAGCGCAACTATAGAGGAAGTAAATGATCAATTCGATAAATATCGTTTATCGGAAGCATTACTTCGTGTTTATAAATTGTTTTGGGATGAGTTTTCTTCTTGGTATCTTGAAATGATTAAACCGGCTTATGGCCAGGCTATCGACAATGTTACATATCAAGCAACTTTGAAATTCTTTGAAAAATTATGTTTGCTATTGCATCCATTTATGCCGTTTATTACAGAAGAAGTATGGCAAGTTATTTCAGAACGTAAAAATGGTGAAAGTATAATGTATGCATCTTGGCCATTTTCAGGCAAAACAAATCCTAAATTTTTAGATTCTTTTGAACGTACCAAAGAATTGGTATCAGCCATACGTGCAGTCCGTTTAGAAAAAAATATTCCATTTAAAGATGATTTGCGTTTACAAGTATTATCTAACGGACATGATAATTCTTACAATACAGTTGTCGCTAAAATGTGTAATATATCTTCAATAGAAGAGATATCTGAAAAGGAAGCTATGTCAGTTTCTTTCTTAGTGCGTACTGTTGAATATGCTATTCCATTAGCAAAAAGTCTGAATGTTGAAGAAGAAATAAAAAAAACAGATGCTGAAATCAAATATTTAGAAGGATTTTTAGTTTCTGTTGAAAAAAAATTAAGTAACGAAAAATTTGTTGCTAATGCAAAACCTGAAGTCGTTGAAATCGAACGCAAGAAAAAGGCTGATGCAGAAAGCAAGTTGTCTAGTATGCGTCTTACATTGTCGCGATTATCTAAGAACTAATCTAATAATCAATAAATAATTATTTTAAAATCTTTAATGCAATCATGAGTGAGCAACCTTCAAAAATTTCATTCTACAAAGGAGATAATATTCCTTTGGAGATGCACAAAGTTAGAATTGTACAAAAACTATTTTTACCAAAAATAGAAGATCGTAAACAAAACATGAATGATGCCGGCAACAATACTTTCTTGTTGCAAAATCGCGACATCTTTATGGATATGTTAACCGATAGTGGTGTTAATGCAATGAGTGATCGTCAACAAGCAGCGATGTTAGTAGCAGACGATAGCTATGCAGGCAGCGAGACTTATAATCGTTTAACAAATAAACTTACAGAACTTTTTGGTACAAAATATTTTCTCCCTACACATCAAGGTCGTGCCGCTGAGAATATATTGGCAGAAGCTTTTGTAAGACCAGGAATGGTAACTTTGATGAACTTCCACTTTACAACAACAAAAGCTCACATTACTCGTATGGGAGGTTCTGTTGAAGAATTAATTATCAAAGAAGGTTTGGAACCAAACAATAATAATCCTTTTAAAGGAAACTTTGATTTGGATTTATTGCGTAAACGTATTAAAGAAGTAGGACCTAAGAATGTAGCATTCGTTCGTATCGAGGCAGGCACAAACTTAGTTGGTGGACAACCACTTTCAATGGAGAACATGCTGGCTGTATCAGATATTTGTAAAGAGTATGGTGTAATGAGTGTACTAGATGCATCATTATTACAAGATAACTTATACTTTATCAAAGTACGTGAAGCAGCTGCAAAAGACATGTCAATTCCACAGATTACACGTAAATTGGCAGATGCAATGGATATTATTTACTTCTCGGCACGTAAATTAGGTTTTGCTCGTGGTGGTGGTATTTCAATGCGTGATGAAAAACTTTGTTTAAAAATGAAAGAATTTGTTCCATTGTATGAAGGATTCTTAACTTATGGCGGTATGTCTGTTCGCGAAATGGAAGCTATCACGGTTGGTTTGGATGAAACAATGGATTTTGATATTATCTCACAAGGACCTCAATTTATTAAATATATGTGTGATGAATTGGAGAAACATGGTGTTCCTGTTATAACTCCTGCAGGTGGCTTGGGTTGTCACTTGAATGCTAGCGAAATATTGCCTCAAATACCACATAATCAATATCCTGCTGCTGCATTAGGTTCTGCATTATATATAGCAGGTGGTGTTCGTGGTATGGAACGCGGTACATTGTCAGAGCAACGTGAAGCAGATGGTACAGAACGTTATGCTGAATTAGAATTACTTCGTTTAGCAGTACCTCGTCGTGTATATACATTGTCTCAAATAAATTATGCTGTTGACCGTATTAAATGGTTATTTGATAATCGTAATTTAATTGGAGGCTTGGAATTCTATGAAGAACCAAAAGTACTTCGTTTCTTCTTTGGTCGTTTACGTCCAACTTCAGATTGGCAAGAGAAATTAGTTGCTAAATTCCGTAAAGATTTTGGTGACAGTTTATAATTGCTGATTTTGGCATATTATGCGAGAAGCATTATATTCGGCCTAAGCAATTAATATTGGAATATATAAACAAAAAGGATGATTCTCAACCGAGAATCATCCTTTTTGTTTGCAATTAAAGCATATAATTAGTCTTCAGTATACATAGCTGCAATTTCTTTTGAAAATAGCTCGTTGATTACCTTACGTTTAAGTTTTAATGTATTTGTAAGGTGTCCTTGCTCCATTGTAAAAGGTTTAACAAGAAGAGTAAATTTCTTAATCTGTTCGTATTTTGCCAATTCTTTGGTTCTATTTTTAATAACATCTTCGTATAAAGCAACAATCTCGGGATTTTGTATTAAATCTGCACGTGATTCGTATTTAATACCTTTTTCTTTTGCATATGGCTCAAGGATATCGAAAGCCGGTACGATAAGCATTGTAACATATTTACGTTCATTACCTATTGCAGCAGCTTGCTCTACAAATTTATCATCACAAATAATACCTTCTAACAATTGTGGTGCAATATATTTTCCACCGGCAGTTTTAAATAAATCTTTGATACGGTCTGTAATGTATAAATTGTTGTCCATATCAATATAGCCGGCATCTCCGGTTTTAAACCAACCATCACTTGTAAATGCTTCTTTGTTTGCATCCGGGCGTTTATAATATCCGGCTGTAATAGTCTTGCCTTTTAGTAATATTTCACCTTCTTCCGAAATTTTTACTTGTAAGTTTGGCATAATACGACCAATTGAACCGATTACGTAATCACGATTCTCAGGGAAGAAACATGATACAGTAGCTGTTGATTCTGTTAAGCCGTATCCGTAGCAAACATTTATGCCAATAGCGTGCATAAATTCATTTATTTCATCAGACAAGCGTGCACCTGCGCATGGAAAATATTTACAGTTTTCCAAACCGGCCGCCTTATGTACCATCTTAAACAAAGGCTTAGCAAAAAACTTGTATCGTGTTCCTAAATCAGGAGGCGTACGTTTACCAAAGCGTTTATAATTCAGATTTCTTTTACGGCCAATAGAAATAGCCCATTTAAAGAATAATTGCATCAGTTTAGGCGTAGATTCTATTTTTGCATTTATAGCAGCATAAACTTTTTCCCAGTATCTTGGCACAGCACACATTAGGGTAGGGCGTACCTCTAAAATGGTTGTCTGGATCTCTGCAGGTGAGCGGTTGATGTACACTCTCACGCCGTGGCCTAAACAAAAATAATCCCATGTACGTTCAAATACGTGTGTTAATGGCAAGGATGCCATAGAGGTATCATTATCTGTAGTAATAGCAAGTCTTTCTTCGTGTATGCGTATTGCCTCAGTAAAATTAGATTGATGTAACATTACGCCTTTAGGAGTACCGGTAGTTCCTGATGTATATATAATGTTCATCAAGTCGTCTTCTGAAGTTTTTGCTAAACGTCTATCTATTTCTGCATCATTGTTAGCTTTTTCGCCTACAAGCAGTAAATCACTGTATCTTATGGCATTTTTATTGCCTTTTAAATCCACTTTAGGATCTATTACAATCAACTTCTTTATGAATTTTGAAGTTTTTTGAACTTCCATTGCAACGTCATATTGATATTGTTCTCCAACGAACAGATACTCAATTTCTGCATCATTTACAATATATTCAATTTGAGGAGCAGTTGATGTTGCATATAATGGAACAGATGCTGCTTTTGCCGCAAAATTGGCAAAATCTGCAATAATAACCTCATACATATTTTGTGAAAAAATACCTACGCGGTCGCCTTCTTTTACATCTATTGAAATTAATGCCTTACCAATTAAACGAACTTGGCGTGCAGATTCATTCCATGTTATAGGTAACCATGTTTTAGTATTATCATCGCGAAAATACATAGCAGGACGATCTCCATATTTCTTAGCTTGAGTAAATACTAAATGTGACAGATGAACATTTTTATTTTCCATTTTGTGTAAATTAGTCAGTTGTTGTTTTTTTTAGTGTTCTCTTTTTAGTCTCAGTTATTGGTTCTGTAGTTTCTTCTTCTTCTTTCAGTTTTTTTAATTGAGCTTTAAAAGATTTTGTTTTAATGGTTTGCATAGCTTTTTTTGCAGCTTCTTGTTGCGATTCTTTTTTGCTTAAACCATGTCCGGTGCCAACTATTATTCCTTCTACTTCAATTCTTGAATGAAAATTTGAAATATTGTGTGCTTTATCATAATCAACGTTAGCAACAATAAAATTATATTGATACTTATAACGTTGTGCCCATTCAATAAATCGTGATTTAAAATTTACCTCATTTTCTACTGTTTGGTATAAATCAATATATTTTTCAAGTACAATTTTATTGATAAAGAACTTACATTTAGCGAAGCCTCTGTCAAGATAAATGGCTCCCATTAATGCCTCTAAAGCATTTCCGTTGATATGTACTTTTTGAAAGTTCTGTGTACTCTTTTTGTCGGATATAACCATACGATCTAATCCTAATTTAACGGCAAGATCATCTAATGTTGAGCGTTGAACCAAACGGGAGCGAATACAGGTTAATTCTCCCTCTTTCTTATTTGGAAATTCTTTGTATAGAATATCAGATACAGCCGCGCTTAAAATCGCATCGCCCAAGTATTCTAAACGTTCATTATTTAAGGTATCACCTGTTGCTGTCTTTATATATGTAGAACGATGTAGTAGAGCTAGGTTGTAGTACTCCATATTAATAGGAGTAAAACCAAGCATTTTTTTTAAATGGAAATAAGGTTCTTCCTTTTTTGAAAAAAAGAACCTTATTTTCGATTTTATTTCTTTTATCAAAATGATAAATCGTTTAATCGGATTATTTGACAAATTTCTTAACAATGATGCTCGCGTTGTGTCCTCCAAATCCAAAAGTATTGGATAATGCTGCACGAACAATGCGTTTTTGTGCTTTGCCAAATGTAAAGTTAAGACGATAATCTATTTCTTCATCTTCCTCACCTGTAAAATTAATCGTAGGTGGTACAATGTCGTTTTGTACAGACAAAACACAGGCTATGGTCTCAACAGCACCTGTTGCACCCAATAAGTGTCCGGTCATTGATTTTGTTGAACTGATATTGAGTTTGTAGGCATGTTCGCCAAAAACTTGTTTAATGGCTTTCACTTCAGAGATATCTCCTACGGGTGTAGAAGTTCCGTGAACATTTATGTAATCAATATCCTCAGGAGTCATATTGGCGTCCTTCAAGGCATTCTTCATTACTAAAATGGCTCCTGCACCTTCCGGATGTGATGCTGTTAGATGGTAGGCATCAGCTGATGCGCCTTCTCCGGCTACCTCTGCATAAATTTTGGCACCTCGTTTAATGGCATGCTCCAATTCTTCTAAAATAAGGCATCCTGCACCTTCACCCATTACAAAGCCATCGCGGCTTTTGCTAAAAGGACGTGATGCTGTTTGAGGGCTATCGTTGCGTGTAGAAATTGCGTGCATAGAGTTGAATCCGCCAACTCCACCTTGTGTAATAGGTGCCTCAGCACCACCTGCTACTATAATATCGGCTTTTCCCAAACGAATGTGGTTATAAGCATTTGTTAAAGCATTAGTTCCTGATGCACAAGCTGATACACATGCAAAATTCAGACCTCTAAATCCATATTCCATTGAAATATGTCCGCATGCAATATCTGCAATCATTTTGGGAATGAAAAACGGACTAAAACGTGGTGTTCCGTCTCCTTTTGCGAATTCGCAAAATTCTTGTTCGAAGGTTGATAAACCTCCAATACCAACTCCAAAAATAACACCGATGCGATCTAAGTCTTCTTTTTCTTTATCGATGTTTGAATCTAAGATGGCTTGCCTTGCCGCTACAATGGCATATTGAGTATATAAATCGTGTTTTTTAAGTTCTTTTCTATCGAAGTGTTGATTTGCGTCAAAACCTTTCACTTCGCAAGCAAATTGTGTTTTGAATTTTGAAGTATCAAAACGAGTAATAGGTCCGGCTCCACTCACACCACTTAACAAAGCACTCCAGAAATCCGGAACGTTATTGCCTATTGGTGTCAGTGCACCCAAACCTGTTACTACTACTCTTTTTAATTCCATAAAATGCAAAGAGCTGTTTATTTTCCGTTAGCTTCGATGTAGTTGATAGCGTCTTGTACAGTTGCGATTTTTTCTACTTGGTCATCAGGAATTTGAATACCGAACTCTTTCTCAAATTCCATAATCATTTCTACTGTGTCCAATGAATCAGCTCCTAAATCAGCTGTGAAGCTTGCTTCAGGAACAACTTCTGATTCTTCAACGCCTAACTTTTCTACAATGATAGCTTTTACTTTAGATGCTACTTCTGACATAACCTTAAATTTTAGTTAGTAAATAGTTTAAATTTTTGTGCTGCAAAGATAAGTCATTTTATGTAAACTGCAGCTATTTTGAAATTAAAATATGCACAAAACAACCAAAAATGTGCAATCATTATTATGCGAGATATTAAAATTGGTACTTAATTATTTGATTTTTAATTTGTTGATAAAATGTTAAATGTTGATAACTTTTTTTTTTGAATACTTTGCTGTACATTTGTGCAAAATTATAATCATGAAAAAAGTTGCAATTTTTGCATCCGGTTCAGGAAGTAATGCTGAAAATATTATAAACTACTATAAAGATAGTAGAGAAATATTCTTTCCTCTTATTCTCACTAATAAAGCTGATGCATATATATGCGAGCGCGCAAAAAACTTAAATGTACCATGTATTGTTTTTCAAAAACAAGATATGAGTAATGGTGTTTTGCTGAAAATATTGAAAGATGCAGACATCGATTTTATAGTATTAGCCGGTTTCTTGTTAAAAGTATCAGACGAAATTATAGCAGCATATCCCAAAAAAATAGTAAATATTCATCCTGCACTTTTACCTAAATTCGGTGGTAAAGGTATGTATGGAGATAGGGTGCACGAAGCGGTTGTTGAGGCCGGGGAAACAGAAAGTGGCATCACCATACATTATATAGATAATCATTATGATGCCGGAACTATTATTTTTCAGGCAAAATGTGAAGTTCTTCCATCCGATAAGCCTTCTGATGTGGCAACTAAGGTCCATGCTCTAGAATATGCTAATTATCCGAGAGTTATAGGTGAATGTATACTTAGAGATGCCTAGATTGCTTGTTCATAACTTTTAGTTAAAAGTCTTTTTTTATAGCTTGTATTCTCTGTATCTTTGAAATTCTGACAAACAAAAAACAGTCAGAATTAAAGATTTGATTATGAGTTTTGTACACCTACACGTCCACTCCCACTATTCTGTTTTAGACGGAATGTCTAAAGTTCCTGATTTAATTAATAAAGCAGTTGCTTGCGGTATGCCGGCTATTGCTCTTACCGACCATGGAAACATGTTCGGTATAAAGGAATTTATAGACGAGGTTAATAGATTAAATGCTAAGCCTAAAAAAGAATTAGCTGAATGTCGTAAGGAACTTGAAAAAGCTTCAAACGAAGAGGAAAGGGCTAAGTTGGAAATAAAATGTGCCGAGTTGAAGGCAAAAATAGATTCATATATACCATTCAAAGGAATAGTTGGAGTTGAAGCATATTGCGCCCGTCGTACTTTGTTTGATAAAGATAAAAATGTAAAAACTGTACATCCTGAATCAAAAAAAGAATATATTGTTGACTCGAGTGGTTATCACCTTATATTATTAGCAAAAAACAAAAAAGGATATCAAAATCTGTGTAAGCTTGTTTCTCAGTCGTGGATTGATGGATATTATAGTAGGCCCCGTATAGATAAGAATATATTAGAAAAATATAAAGAAGGTTTGATTATATGTTCTGCTTGCTTAGGTGGTGAATTACCGCAACTTATAATGCAAAATAAGGTTGATGAGGCTGAAAAATCAGTTCGCTGGTTTAAAAGTGTATTTGGCGATGATTACTATATTGAGATTCAACGTCATAAGACGAATAAACCTAATGGAGATCAAAATGTTTATGAAAGGCAACAGCAAATAAATCCTATTTTGCTTGATTTGGCGCGTAAAACGAATACAAAAATAATTGCTTCTAATGACGTGCACTTTGTAGAGGAGTCGCATTCGGAGGCTCATGATCGTTTAATCTGTTTAAGTACAGGTAAATATTTAGATGAAACCGATAGAATGCATTATACCAAACAAGAGTGGTTAAAAACACCGGACGAAATGTCTGCTATTTTCTCAGATTTGCCGGAAGCTATCTCGAACACTCTTGAAATAGCCGATAAAATTGAGCCGTATTCAATCGAATCAGATCCAATTATGCCTAAATTTGAGATTCCTAAGGAGTTTGGTACCGAAGAAGATTATCACAAAAAATTCACCGATCAGGATTTATTCGAAGAATTTACTTGCAACGAAAAGGGTGAAGTTGTATTGTCGAAAGAAGATGCAGATAATAAAATTAAGAAACTCGGTGGTTATGAGAAGTTGTATCGTATAAAGTTGGAGGCTGATTATTTGGCTGATTTAGCATGGAAAGGTGCTGCAATACGTTATGGCAAAGAATTGACAGAGGAACAGCGAGAACGTATAATATT
>MWBK01000069.1 GCA_002069025.1 Bacteroidetes bacterium ADurb.Bin302
AAACATGTACAATAAGAATTTTGGAGAACACTTACGTATAAGTTAAAAACTGAAGTGGAAATACCCGAGAATAGAACAATCTACCAGATTGGGGAATCATACGGAAGCCCTCAATTAATTAGGAGTTATGTTAATTCAGGTATGCTTGATGGGCAATTTGATTTCAATGTGTCAGATGATGCATCCTCTGTGTTTTCTTTAAACTCAGAAGATTTCCGCCGTATCAGCAATACTCTTAATATGAGTCTTAAGGTTTATGGAAATCATAGTTTGATGGGCTACATTAGCGGCAATCACGACAGAGCAAGATTTATTTCATACGCTTCGGGAGATATGAAATATGGTGAAGACTCTAAAGCTGCAGGATGGTTGCGCAATATAACTGTAAGCGATACAACAGCCTACGACAAGTTGATTCAGCTAAATGCTTTTAATATGACCATTCCGGGTGTACCTGTTGTATATTATGGAGACGAGATTGGAGATCCTGGTGCAAATGATCCGGACTGCAGACGTATGATGCGTTTCAATGAACAACTAAATAAACATGAGCAACGAGTTCTTGAAACTGTTTCACGCCTAGGACAGTTGCGTAAAAGCAATTTAGCACTTATTTATGGAGACTTTATTGAGTTGAAACTTGAACGCGATGTTTGGGTTTATGCACGTAACTATTTTGGAGAAATAGTAATCGTTGTGTTTAATAGAAATACTCAAGCCAAAGAGATTAATGTAACATTACCAAAAATGATGAATGGAATAGATTTTAAAGCAACATTTGGTAATGAAACTGATATTGAAGATAATACCTTAAACATTAAGCTACCGGCCAATGGTATTGAGATATTAACGATGCAGAAATAAGTTGTTTACTATATTTTATTAAGCCGATATTTCATTTGAAGTGTCGGCTTGATTTTTTATGGATAGTCCTAGTATTACAAATACTAATGACATATTAAAATAGCATATATCATAAAATTGATCAAATAGTCCATATTGCATTCCATGTTTTAATGAAGAATGAACAAAAGCGATTGCTACCGACATAAATAACACGAAGGCTATCTGAAATGCGTAAGAAGCATTATTTGACCGAAACCTCAAAGCAGTCCATATAGCAATTGGTATTAATAATAATAAATCCCATGTACTACCCTGACGCGTCTGTAATACAAATGGACTATAATCAAAAAACAATAATTTTTCATAATCCCACAAAATGAAAGGTAGAAATGTAAGTGCAAAAACCAAACACGATAATAAGATTAAACTAACTTGTTTTTTAAAATTCCACTTGTAAAAAGATGGGAATAGATATACTGCAAAAGGAATTGCTGCAGCCCAACGCGTTGATAAAAACATACCTATTATTAAAGCAGACAAAATAATATGGCGTTCTGCGTCAAACTTGATGTAATGCATGTAATTAATAACAGTTGCACACAAAAGGAAATTAGCCATAAAATCACTCCGCACTGTAATCTCATACCATACTGCAGGAGACATACACAAGAGCAATATCGCCTTAAAACCCATTAAAAAAGATCTCGTTTTACATAAGGATAAAACAAATAGTAGTATTACAAAAATAGATGAATAACCTACATTGCCTAAGGCATAGAATGGTAAATGAAGAATCTGCCATACAGGAAAGGGAGAACCATAGCCGCCTAAATGTGTTTGGGCAGAATACGGGAACACCCCATTCAACAGATTAAATAAGAAGTTGTGTATAGCAGACCATCTATCTACATTAAGCTCGTTCGGATCAATATTAAAAGACAAAAACAAAGATGCTGCCACAAATAGAACAACAGAAACGCCAACACAAACTTTAAAAAACTTTTCTGATTTTTTTGGAAAATAATAAATACAGAATGCAAAAACTGCAAACAATACTACAACATAGGCCAGCACAGACCAAGCATAGTAAACAGAAATTCTAGATGAATATTTTGCAATAAATAAAGCATTGATGCATGTATATACAAGCAGTGGAAGATAAATGTGAGTCAATTTATTCATCTAACAATTAATATTTTAGCCGCAACACTTCTATTCTCTTCCTGACTAGAATTAAAGCAGTGAACAAAATATATTCCCCCTGAAACATAAGAACCACTATAATTTTTACCTGTCCATGATATTGATCCTCCGGTCGAGGTTCCCTCATATACAAGGTTTCCTGATGCATCTGTTATTTTTACTAAAGAGTTCTCTTCTAAACCTGTAATTGTAATGAGACCCGTATAATTTGGTCTAACAGGATTCGGGAACACGTGAACTTTAGATGTCTCAGCAATATCAACAGGTTCTGTAGAATCAGATCTGTATGACACTATTCCATCAGCTGTAGAAATAAAGACCTCTCCTGTTTCTTCATTAAGTTTAATTGAATTAATATTATTACTAGACAATGGGCTGTTTTCTGTAGTAAAATGATGTATTGTTTTCGTACCATCAGACGATACTAAATACAAGCCCGAATTATCTGTTCCCAACCATTTCCTATCGGCCCCGTCTACAGCAATGGCTCTTACATTAACACCATCTAATAGATAATCTGCCAAATTTGTGCCGTCATTTCTTGGAATCTTTATACGAGAACATGTATAATTTGAATCAAAAACCTTATTAACGCTATTCATCAATATCGGTCCATTACTTGTTCCAAGCCACATTGTTCCACTCCTATCCTCTTCCATCGAATAAATGTACTGAGGCTTTAAAATATTCCCGTCTTTATCTGTAAACGAGGTAAAAAATCTTGATTTGTCGTCCGAAACCTCATCAATCGTACTCCCGTCATCTAATACAAAAACACCACTCGCAGAACGGGCAGCCCTCACCCATTTTTGTTTTTTTGAGTTAATAACAATCTGTTGTAATGTACTCTGCCCTGATATTGAAGCATACTTAGGTGCAGAATGCCATATTCCATCGGGAGTCATATATTTTAAAGCATATTCGGCACCTGAATTAACAAGCCACAGATTCTTTTTTGCATCATAAGTCAATCCGTCAACACGAACATAGTGAACACCGAAACCTCCAATATCTTCGAGTACACTGTTCTCATTATTAAAGAGTTTAACAGCCTTTCCATCAAGAAACTCGTATACACCTTCACCATATGTTGTAGCAAAAATATGATTATCATTATCAGGGTCGACGGCAACAGAAACTATATCTTTAAAAATGCCATTCGGGGATATAGAAGCAGCATCTGTTGAAGTCCCGGTATACGATGTCCAAACATTATTGTCGAAAATAAGGACTGCTCCTTCTACATTACCTCTATCCATCCATGAATATCCCGGAGCAAATAACATACGTCCTTTACTGTATGTCATACTTTGTGCAGAACTTATATATGGTCCATCAGGTTTATAAAACTTATAATCTTTATTTGGCTCCATACGAATAATTCCGCGATGACTACCTGCAATCCAATAAACGCTACCGTCACTAGCTATATCTTCAGCATTAATATTCTCTATGCTTTCTTTGGTCCAGGAATTTGAATATATGTGAAATGATGATTCGTTACATACAAACAGATTATCATCTGAAATTGATATATTAATTCTTTTTTGCTCAGAGTTATCATAAAATACTTGCCATGACTGGCCATCATATTTATATGCAGATGCTTTTGTTTTACTTACAACTATGCAATTACTATAATAATATAGATTTCTAAAAGCCGCGGATTCATCAGGTAACAAAATCTGTCCTTCT
>MWBK01000070.1 GCA_002069025.1 Bacteroidetes bacterium ADurb.Bin302
TATTGCGGATAACAAATGGCATAGTCAAGAAATCAGCATGTCCGAATTTATTGATGCAGGTCTTGAATTAGGAACAACAACAGACAATCTGATATTCTCTATTATTAGTGAAAATGTAGTTAAAACTAATGCAAGCATAAATGTTGATGACATTTATTATTACAAAACTGATGTATTACCTGTAATTCTTACGGGAGCAGATATCGTCGAAACAAACGATCTATCTGTATATCAACCAAATGCTGACTTGCTATGCATTAATGGCACATCAAAAGGTTCACAAATAGAACTAATAAACATGAATGGAATCAGTATGACAAAGACTGAGGCTACAGAGGGTACTAGCTATTTGTCAATAAATTCAATGCCTTCCGGATTATATTTATTACGTGTTGATAGTAAGGTAATTAAGGTTCTTATTAAATAAGATCAAAAGCTGAATATTAAAATACACCCCTAAGGTTAGATAAAAAACTTTAGGGGTGTAGTTTAATATTTCAATTTGAATATGTTCCGAAACTTACATTTTAGAAACGACCGTTTCGATATGCAAGATACACAAATAATAAAAGAAAAAATCTAATTTAAAACTATACTAAAATTGGGTAGCTTACAATAGGCATTAATCGTAAATAAACGAATTAAAAATAGTATTTGAAGTACAGTTGTGAAGTATGTTTTAATCCACATTGCATTATGCAAAAATACATCTATATTGTTGATTATAACTGTTTTATGCAGAAAAGGACAAAGGCTGATTTACATTTTTGACCAGTGCTCAGGAAAACGTTTTTAATCAAGAAAAAAACATATTCCTTTGCATATAAGTAGAATGAGTAATCAAATATAAGTATTAATAGTTTTTTTTGTTTTTTATGTTTTGTAAGAGAGATAGCGAGCCGAAGCGTCGAGCTCGCTATTTTTATTTATTACTACTCTCGCCCTATCTTCATTACCTCATTTTCAAACTCATTACGATCATTCAAAGCCTTGCTTTTAACCTTAGCCCTATAGTTATATATTGAATTAACGCTATAACGCAAAAACGTTGCAATCTTAGAACTCTCGTTAATACCTAATCTTATTAAAGCAAAAATACGCAATTCCGTATTCATTGTTTCCCCTTGTTTTAATTCAAAATGAGCATCATCTTGCAATAAAGCATTGAATTGTTGAACAAAATTAGGGTACAGAGTTAAGAATGTCGCATCAAAATTAGCATAAAACTCTTGAAGCTCTTTATCCATCATTTCAGGCGATTCAGAGATATGTAGCAACTCATCATACTGTTTTGCCATTAATTTTTTACGAACCATGCGTCTGTATCCATCTAACTTATCTATATATGCAGAATTCACTGACATATAATGGCTGATGTATAATTCTTTAATATCACTCGTTTCTTTCAAATTTTCATTCACCAAAGTCAATTGCTTGTTCAGATAATCTAATTGAGCATTCGTTTCCTTTAATCTGGCACGAGATTTATTTATTTTTTTCATCTGATAAGCAATAATAATCAATGATAAAATAGCCAACAGAGCCAAAAATGTAATCAGATATATCATTTTTGTTAAACGCTCATTTTTTTGCTTTATTTCAAACTGATATTGTTTTTCAATAACAGCTTGTGATACAGATATTTGCGCACGTCTTAATGGTGCATTAAAAAACAGAGCATTATCCATTGAATAATTCACAAAAAGATATGCTTGTTCCATTTTTCCCAGATCAAACATACAATTTGCAACATTCCACGATGATGCATTATCGGTTATACCAAGTCTAATATCAACTATTGCAGATTTAAGATACCATATACAAGAATTAATAGTGTCCTTATTTGTCATATACTCCAAACCACGCATAAATGCAGCAATAGCATATTCAGGAGTATTTTCTTGCATGTTTGCCATACGCTTAGCATTTATTAATAATGCCTCTTGCGGATTCCAATACCATAACTTGTTCTCGAATTGCCATAAATAATCATAATCAGTTATACTAAGCATGCTTTTCACGGAATCATTATACATATCATTTTTTTTATGATAGTACTCTTTCAATGTTAAATCTTGAGTATAATTAGATAATTCACCATACAAATGAGCAACAGCATCATAATACTTACGAATATCGGACCTTGCAATTTGAGAACGTTTAATTTGCGATAAAACATCGCTTGCTTCCATATACATCCCTAAGCCCGAAAAATAATCAATCATGTATATCTGAATTACATTCTGCATAGATACATCTCCTTCTGAAGCTTTCAGAGCTTTTCGCATATAAACTATTGCAGAGTCGCACTGAAAAGAACGATATGCTTCATAAATCTTCCGGTTAATATTGACAATACCTACCTTATCTTTTTGAAGTTCATATAATGCTAATTGCTGTTTTAAAGAATCTATTCCAACTTTCCTTTTTTCCAGATAAGAATTACGCAAAGTTATTTCTTTTTCAAAAACGGCACACAATGAATCTAATTCAGCAACATTTTGTGAAATTGCAACAAGATTTTGAAATAGGCATAAACATAGTACCAATAATATGCAATGATTCCTCTTCATTAATATTTAGATTTTAGGTTAATAGTTAATCTGATGTGTTTTCAGACAAAACATCGCAAGTTACAAAAAATTCACAGATTTAAACAAACGTTTCCAATAAATTATTATTCATGCAAAAAAAATAAGCCTTACTCATTGAGCAAGGCTTATTAAAAGATTAAAAATAGGCTTTTTTACTTGTTTGGACAAGTACCGCCACGTGGAGCTTCAGGTCTAGGTCCTTGTTGTGGACATCCTCCCTTAGGACAACAACATTTTGCTTCCAATAAAGCTTTTTGTTCTTTAATAGATAAATTGTCAAAATTTGCCCAAGCAGCTTCAAAGGCTTCTTTTTTAGCTTTCATTTCAGCCTCACGTTGATCAACAAAAGCTTTATGCATCATTATCAACTCTTTTTGTTCACTTTCAGATAGTTCGTCAATTTTCTCCCACTTTTCAACAATCTCATCAAGTGCTTTACGTTGTTCTTCTGTAAGGTTAGGACATGGCATTGCCGGACATGATCTGTCGGAATTACATTTCATTTTTGGTCCTTTACAATCTTTAAAACAACATTTCTTTTCATCGTTATTGCAACAATTGCAACATGAAGCAGCCATTAATAGGACACAAACTGCTCCAACCATAACTAAATAAATCTTCTTCATACTTTAAAATGTTTATTAAATTATTAAGTACAATGCCAAAGGTATAAAAAAAATCTGCCTACGTATTGATATAGGTACATTATTTTCGTAAATTTGCCGGACATTAAAGTTTATTATCAAAATTAATATTAATATATGGCTATTATTAAACCATTCAAAGGTATCCGCCCACCAAAGGCTATGGTGGAAAAAGTTGCATCACGTCCATACGATGTTTTA
>MWBK01000071.1 GCA_002069025.1 Bacteroidetes bacterium ADurb.Bin302
CATCTACAGATTGTGCATTAATACTAAGTGTTAGTATAAAACATTCGATGAAAAGGATAATTATTCGTTTCATATAAATATTATTGTATCAGGCCCTTAATTAATTTCGGAATTGTAATTTTTGTATATCCTTGAGGTATTGAACTTATAAGATCAATTTTAGTATTAAAAGAAACCTTATCCACATAAAGATTTAGCGTTGATTTATATGTCGGAGAAAATAACATATAATTTGCGGTCATGGGATAATCTATTTCAGTAAAGTTTGTAAAGTCAGTATATTCAACCGATAAATATGAAACCTTATCATTTGAATTTAATACCGTTCTTCGTAAATATCTTCCTTGATCAAATAAAAATTCAATATCAAAAGCATCAACACTTCCTTTCCAAGACTGCCACATATTGTCATTACTGCCTACAAAACCCATGTATCTTTTATTTGAAGGATCAAACACTCTGTTAAATAATAAAGCTTGAATCATTTCGTAAGACATTGAAATATTAGATGATAAATCTTTATATAATCCGCAAGCATATTGCTTGTGATAACGATCAATCAAAATTATACTGTCTTTTGTAAAATGTAGGCGTCCCATTTCTATGCTTAAAAAAGGTTGTATAGAGATTACTATTGCGGAATCTATACAAACACGCATCATAGCTTTTACTGATATAGGTTTGGCTCCCGGCAATTGATATTCAACACGAGCCTGAATCGTTTTTATCTTGTTTCCATATTCTTGAAGAATAGTAGTTGGCTCGGTTAAAAGTTCCTTATTCTTAGCTATCTTTTGAGTCTTGCAAGACGCGAGAAATATGCAAAAAACTAAAAATAGAGGCAATATAATATTTGATCTATTCAACATATTTTTTTTGTTTTATCTTCTCATTTAAAATCGAAGAGTTTGGATTTATTTTTTTGGCCTTACTCCACTCCTCAATTGCCTGATCTATATTTCCTAGAAAATATAAAATATCTCCATAATGTTCTATTATTTCGAAATTTGGAGCTTCTTTACTGTCATAAGTTAATGCCTGGCGTATATAAAAAATTGCAAGATCATATTTGGCTTGTTTCATCAATATATATGCATAGGTATCAAGATATGTGGACTCTAATGGTTCTTTCTCTACCAGTTTTGCTCCATATTCAGCTGCTTTGTCAAGTTCTTCGTTATCTAAAGCCAAATAATATGCGTAATTATTCATAAGCATAAGATCATTAGGAGCCTTCGACAAAGCTTCAAGCATGCACTCCCTTGCCTCTTGTTTTTTACCTTCTGCTCGCAAAAGTTCTGCCAGTAAAGAATTTACAGATTTCTGTAACTCTTCTGATTTGGCAGCACTTAGATTTTCTTTTGCTTTTTGAATGTATTTTAGGGCATCTGCATTATTTTTCTCATCCAATGCTTTAACACCTGCAAAATAACAAAACTCAGGAGAATTAGGCACAGCTTCCATAGCATCTTTAAGAACTTTATCTATCATCACACTGTCTTCTTTATCAAAAGCTGTTTTAAAAAGAAGAAGCCAACAATCTGAGCATGACGGATCTAAATATACTGAAGTACGCAAAGATTCTATACATTCCTCATCCCTTCCAATATAGCCTAAAAATTCTGAGTAATTCAAATGCACTTGAGCATTTTCAGGGTCTGATTCTATCATACTTAGATAAATCTTTTCGAGTCTGATAACATAATCCGGACTCCTTTCGTAATACTTAGCAACTCTTTCTAAGAATGCTAATTTATTAGAAAGACTTACATCTGTAGCCTTAAAAATATTATATAAATATTCGTCTGTTTTTTCTTTGTCTCCTATATAATCGTAATAGCTGCATAATGAAGCCATTGCGTATCCATTACCCGGTGCAATTTCGAGAGATTTCATATAACTGGCGAGAGCTTCATCCATTTGATTAGTCGACATTTCCAAATCGCCCTTAAAAATCCAAGCAGATTCATCAAAAGGAGATTCTTTGATAAAGTTTTCTATTTCCTTAATTGCCTTATTGTTTTTATTTAAGGTCCTATACAACCTGACTTTTTCAAATGTTATATCCTTATTTATGCCTACTCGTTTCTCTAATTTGTCCAAAGCTGATAAAGCTTTATCGTATTGTCCTGTCTGTGTATAAAGCATTGACAATTGGTAAAAAACATTATCATTTTGTGGAAACTTCTTCGCGATGAACTCGCACTTTTTAAGAGATTCATTATACATCCCTTTTTTGCTGTAAATATTAGCCAAATTTGTTTGGTAATAATAGTTTTCGGGATCATAATCACATGATTTATTTATATAATCAATCCCTAGCTTCACAGAATCAAGTTTCAAATACAAAATACCCAATTCATAACACACAATTGCACTGCGTGGATTTAATTGGTTACAAAGTTTATACAAATCAATTGATTCTTGAATCTTTCCGGAACTTTTAGCGCACAAAGCATCTAAAAACAGGCTATCGAATTCGGCTGTATATAAAGTATCAAAGCCTTTTTGTGTTTTGGCCATCAAAGAAAATGGCTGCAACAAACACAATAGGCCGACCAATAATACTATACTAGCTTTTAATCTCATTTCTTACCTGTATGTCCAAATCCGCCTGCACCTCTTTCTGTTTCGCTTAAGGATCCTACCTCATTCCACTCTACCTGCGCATGTTGTGCTATTACCATTTGGCAGATTCTTTCGCCATCTTCAACAATAAATGGCTCTGCAGATAAATTCACTAGTATGACACAAATCTCTCCTCTGTAGTCAGCATCAATAGTACCGGGAGTATTTAGAACAGTAATTCCTTTTTTAATAGCCAATCCACTTCTTGGTCTTATTTGCGCCTCATAACCAACAGGCAATTCTATATATAAACCGGTTGGTACTAATTTGCGTTCTAATGGTTTTAATTCTACTGATTCAGAAAGATTTGCACGTAAATCCATGCCTGCCGAAAATGCTGTTGCATAAGCTGGAAGTTGATGTTTCGACTTGTTTACAATTTTTACTGTTACCATAATTTTTAGCTACAAAATTACTAGTTTAAATTCATATTACATTACACAAAAACAAAGAACTATACTAGAACAAAATCCAATTGTTTTTTGTCTAAATTACACTTACTTACCATAATACTAACCTGATCGCCCAAACGATAACATCTATGGGTTCTACGTCCTATTATGCAATAATTTTTCTCATCGTATGTATAGAAATCATCATCCATGTCGCGCATTGGTACCATGCCTTCACATTTATTACTTATTATTTCTACATAAATTCCCCATTCGGTAACTCCGGAAATTACGCCATCAAATACTTGACCTCGCTTGTCTGACATAAATTCTACTTGCTTATATTTGATTGATGCTCTTTCGGCAGATGCAGCTACTTGCTCACGATCGGAACAATGTTCGCAGTATTCTTCGTACTTCGATTGATTTACACTTGAAGCACCATCATCATAAGCTGACAACAAACGATGAACCATCATATCCGGATACCTACGAATTGGAGATGTAAAATGTGTATA
>MWBK01000072.1 GCA_002069025.1 Bacteroidetes bacterium ADurb.Bin302
CCCATAGCACCAAAATAATTTACCAAATATAAAGCTGCACCGGTTACAATAAATTGTCCAACATAAGCTGCAATAAAACGATAGGTATTTAATCCTGCTCTCTCGTAAGTATCGTTTGTCATAACGGCACTCATTGAAGAATAAGGCAAATTTACAAATGCGTATGCTGTACGCAACAACAAACAAGTGATAGCTGCATACACTATCATACCTGTAGGACTAAACGGAGGAGTAGTAAATGCTAATACGGCTAAAATAGCATACGGTATCGCTCCGAATAATAAATACGGGCGAAATTTACCCCAACGAGTATTTGTTCTGTCTGTTATAATGCCTACGATTGGATCAACTACTGCATCCCATATACTTCCGGCAAACATAATCCAGCCTGCTACAATAGGTGAAATGCCGAATACTTCAGTGTAAAAGAATAATAGCCAAAATCCAACCAAATCCCACACGAAATGGGATGCGGTATCGCCTAAACTGTAACCCACCTTTTCTTTGATGGATAATTTCATGTAATTCATGTTTTGTTTTGTATTGTATTAATAAGTATCTCAAAAATAATTACTTTCTGCCTGATATATTTAATGACTCACCCTTATCACCTTTCTGATATATCTTTATATAGTCAACATACATCTTAACAGGGGTTCCGTCTTTGGGTAATGCAGTATTCGTTATTTCTACAAAATTTTTCCAATCATCTGTAATAACAGCTGCATATTTTTCGGGAGCAGGTAAACCTGTAAAATAACCACCTACAGCCAAGTTTAATACCAAATAGAACGGTTTATTAAAATATCTGCTAGGATGATTTTTCTTTCCTTTACCCTTAATACCCAATGCAAAATATGGCTTGCATTCAGGATTTTGATCCTTATCTAAATACATTCTTATTGAATCGGCATCCCATATTAATGTAAATGTGTGGAAATCACCTTGTATTGACTCATCAGTTGTTTTAGTCATACCAATATTCGGGTATTTACCATTATTGAAATTTTCACCCCAGTGACAAGCTCCATTAAATAAACGATCTTGCGTTCCGTTTTTAATACCATCTGCATGCCCCATTTCCAATATGTCAATTTCGCCACAGCGAGGCCAAACTACACGACCTTCCTTTTTAATTTGTTTAAGCCTTTTATCTACAGAATCATCGTTACCCATGTCTTTAACAAGATTATCACCAAGCATCCAAAATGCAGGCCATAAACCATTTGCAGTCTTAGGCAGACAAACTCTAATCTCGACCTTTCCGTAACAGAACGACAATTTGTCTTGAGTATTCAATCTTGCAGAGGTTGCAGGCCTGTTTTTGTAATCTTCTTTCTGTGCGTTAAGTACTAAACAGCTAACTCCTGAAGGATGTGTTTCAATACTTGCATTCTTTGGTGCATAATACTGCATCTCTCCATTACCGCCTCCTCTAGCGTTGTCTTCAAAATTCCAATAGGTAGAGTCTATCTTGTTTGCGTTAAAATCATCTTCCCAAACTAATTTATATTCTTGGGCATTTAGACACAAAGTGATAAACATCGCCCCTACCAAACATAAGTGCGTCTTCATATTATATAGTTGTATTTATTTAGATTTACAATCTCTATCCGATATCAGCCTAATCTGCCTTCTGATATACCTTTACATAGTCAATATACATCTTAGCCTCGTAATTATTTTCTTCGTTAAGAGCTGTTATAGCATCAATTTTTGTTATACCCGGGAAATGTCCTCCAACGGCAAGATTAAACAAAATGAAAAAATCCTTGTGAAAATATTCACCGGCATCCCAAGTAGGTTCAGCTGGCATCGGATCCGGAGCCGTTATATCCATTGAATAATATGCTTTTGCATCAGGATATTTATCCAAGTCTATATACATTTTAACTGAATTCTCGTCCCATAATAGAGTAAATAGGTGATAGTTACCATCTTGAACACTATAAGAATAAGTAGATGATTTTCCGTAATTCGGATAATTACCATCAACGTAGTATCCCCAGTGGAGAGCTCCGTTCAAGAATCTCTCAGATTTATCTACAGTTTGAAAACCTCCGCTATTCCCCATCTCAACAATATCAATTTCACCACAACGAGGCCAACCCACTTGACTATAATCATTGCCCATCATCCAAAATGCAGGCCACAAACCTTTATATGTTTTTGGGAAACGAATCATAGCTTCAACTTTGCCATGTTTATATGCGACCTTACCATTAGTATTAACTCTTCCTGAAGTAAATGACCTTGAGCCGTAATTTTCCTTTTTAGCAGTTAATATCAAGCATTTACGCCAGCAAGAGGAATCAGTACCCGTAGAAACATTTTCTCTACGATAATATTGTAATTCGCTGTTAGCAGGGTGACTTACTACTTCAATATTCCAATATTCCTCGTTCAATATTTCTGCATCAAACAAATCTTCCCATACCAATGAATAACCGTCATTCTCGCCGGAACCATTTTGATCAGGTGTAACATTAACATTAATGGTACATATTGCAGTTTGATTCCTGTAGCTTGCAGTAACATTTGCAGTACCATCGGCAAGTGCAGTTACATAAACTGTTAGCCCTTGTACACTAATAGATATGACCGACTCGTTTGAACATGCCCATGTTACTTCATCGCTATTAATAGACTGACTTACCTGCAATTGAAGTGAGAAAGTTTCTCCTTTAAATAATGATTTACTTGTTTGATCAAACGAAACAGAAACTCCTGGCTCGCTAGTACATCCCATCAACATTGTTAATGAGACAATTATTAAAAATGATATTTTATTTGTTATCTGTTTCATTATAAAACTATATTAACTATTTAATTTTGAACCAATTAATACGCAACAAACCTTTTGAAGGACGTAAACGAACAATCTTTGTACCACCATCTACTTTAATAGGTGACTCTATTGTAGCCCAAGCAGCTTTGTCACCAGTTGTAGGGCAATCAACAGTTGTTAATAAAGTTTCTGCTCCGTTTCCGTCTACTATTAGTACATCAAGTGCAGATTCACGTGTAGCTGTGTATCTAAGTTGGAATTTAGTAGCAGATGAGTTTAATGCTATTTGATAATCTACACTTTGAGATGTGGAAAAACCTTCAAGTTGTAGGATACCATCAACGTCTGTTGATTTAATAACATCAACCGAAGAATATGTATCACTTACACTGCATGCATAATAATGTTCTGCAGGTATACGTTTACCGCATGGATACTCAACTGATTTATCGAAAGTTGACATATTAACAAAAATAAAACCTCTTTCTGTTAAGGTACAAGGATTAGATTTTGTAATTAACTGCTGATATGGTGATGCTTCAGTAGATGTATTCCATTTCGGAATGAACCATGCATAACGTTCAACTTGATTATCTTGTTCCAATGCATTTATAGATTGAGTCATAAAAGTACATTGACCTGCAGATGATGAAATTCCATCCCAACCACAAAACTCTGTAAGCCAAAGCGGTTTTCCGAATTTTTTATAACGTTGTAAATCGCTCAACATTGTTCTTGCTGAACCCATGTATATATGTACTCCAATACCATGAATTTGATTGATATCAACTTTTTCAAAGAAATCATCTAACCATTTGACACCATCGCTATATCCAGAAAGAGTACCCCAGTTAAGTGCCGGCGAAATTAAATTAGCACCTGATTGTTGAGCCAAAGAAACAACATCAGGCCAATAACCTGCAGCCTGTGTTGGGGTCATATTAGCTTGACCTACAAGATTTGGTTCGTTAAAGCCAAGCAGATATTTATCACCACTTTGTGAATCAAAATAATCTTTGATAGATGTTGAATTGTAATTAGCATTCCAACACATTGGCATATAAGTAATGCCATATTGATTATATTTGCCTGATTGTGATGAAGCGTATGTATTAGCCCAATTATAACTCCAACTTACTGCAGAACCTAATGCATCAAAATCAGCATCAAGTTGCCATGAAAAAGACACCCCTCTTTTAGCACTTTTTTTCTGCAAATAAGCATACTCATCCGAATCAACTATCGGACCATTAGGACCATTACTACTACATGCAGTAAATAGCATAAGTAATGAACTAATACACGACAAAATGAAAAATTTATTAGTTTTCATATATACAATTTTAAGGTATTT
>MWBK01000073.1 GCA_002069025.1 Bacteroidetes bacterium ADurb.Bin302
GAAGGAGATGGAAGTATTACAATTAATGTAGATACTCCTCCGGCTCCTGCCATTACGGTTGACAAGGATGTGATTTGCGAAGGTACTCAAATAAACATTACTGATAGCGACCCAAATACTGCAACCAGCTATGTTTGGATGCAAGAAATAAGCCCATACGCCTATCAAGAGATTTCGCAGCAAACAGCTAAAGACATAAGCGGATTTACGCCTACAGAAACTGCCAATTACAAGAAAATATCTTATAATGGAGTGTGTAGTGCAGAAAGTAATGAAGTTACTGTGACTGTTCATCCTGCAATTGTATTTAGTATCGAACCTATTGACAGAACAATATGTGAAGGTGAAGATGTTACAATCACAATGTCAGGCTATCCTACCGGATCGACAACAGAATGGTTTGAAAAAGCTACAACAAGCTTAATTTCAAGCGATCCAAGTACTGTAGTAACACCTTCGCAGACAACTGTATATACAGCTCGAGTTACCAATATCTGTACTGCAGAAAAAGATTTAACTGTTAGCGTACTGCCTCCTATAAATCCTCAAATAAGTCAGCCAACAGCAATTTGTTTGGGAGATAGCACGATATTGACAGTTAGTGGTAATGGCATCGTCTCATATAGTTGGGTTCCTTCAGGCTCATTAGATAGTCCTAATGCTGCGACTACAATTGCACATCCAAAAACAAACACTCAATATATAGTAACAGTGGGTAATGGAGTCTGTGATGTAACAGCGACTACAGAAGTAACTGTTAACGCATTACCATTATTCGATACAATTGAAGAGCAGAACACCGAGAATTGTACAACTCGTAGCGTTACTGTTACAGCTAAAGAAGGAACTCCACCGTATCAGTTCTCTGAAGATGGCGACAACTTCACGACACAAAATGTATTTACAGGTATGACAAGCGGTTGGAATACATTATTTGTTATTGATGCATATACATGTAAGGGTGATACAAGTTTTTACTTAGAACCTTATCCAATTATTCCGGATCGTTTTGTAACGCCTAATAACGACAATACAAACGAACTATGGACAGTAGAAAACTTAAACTGCTACTCTGCATACATAGTAGAAATATTTGACAGATTCGGAAAACGTCTTTACGAATGGCGTAAAGGAAGTTATAGCAAATCAGCTAATCCCGAAGATTTCCCCGGATGGGACGGCATGTATAACGGACATCAATTACCAAGTACTGATTATTGGTATCTTATTACAGTTGAGGAGATTCGTAAACAATATAACGGGAATTTCATACTTAAACGATAAATAATTGTATATTTGAGCATAAATTTAGGAAATAGAAAAACTAACATATCATGAAAAAGTACCTCGCTGCAATAATCGCATTATTAATACTTAGCGTTGGCAAATTATCAGCCCAAGAAGAATTGATATATAATCAATATCATTTCAACTATTATTTGGTAAATCCTGCCATGGCAGGTGCAGAGCCATGCTCACATTTAATGATAAGTAACAAAATGCAATGGGTTGGAATGGAAGATTTTCCAATGACACAATTACTATCATTTAAAACGCGTGTATGGAAGAATGTTGGTATTGGTGCTTATTTGTACAATGATCGCAATGGTTATTCTAATCGCGCAGGTGGACAAGTAACATTTGCATATCATATCCCACTAGCAAAAGGCCGTAGTTATTCTAAAAAAGTCTCCTACGATCGTCAATTATCTTTTGGTGCATCATTCAAGGCAAACTATTTTTACATTAACACAGACAAATTATTTGCTGATGATCCTAATGCACAATACGACAATGCATTTGTTAACACATCAGGTTTTGGTGTAAATGCGAACTTTGGTATTTATTATAAATCATATGGAGGCTTTGTTGGATTATCTTTAACAAACCTTATTCCAATGACTGCTGATATATATGGAGACAAAGAGGTGCCTGCTCCATTAACCGGATTCTTATTTGGTGGTTATACATTCGACCTAAACAGACGTGGAGATTATTATATTGAACCAATGGTGATGCTTAAAATGAACCAATACTTGGATATCAACATGGACTTGAACTTGAAGTTTGGACAGGATGTTTCAAAGAATTGGGGATATTGGGTACAGGCATCATACAGACATAGTTGGGATGCAAACAATATACAAAGTTTAGTTTTAATGCCTATGTGTGGTTTCCGTATACATGGCTTCCAATTAGGTTATGCATTTAGTTTAGACCTAAACAATTTGGTAACACAGAACTATGGTACTCATGAAATAATGCTTGGATACAGTTTCTGCTACACTAAACACTTCTGCCGTTAAGCAACAACACATATATAGTTCTTTCGCAAAGTAAAGTTTTTGGAATACAATCCAAAAACTTTACTTATTTAGATACTTTTGGGAATATAATCCCAAAACTTATTGCAATAACCACTCCAGAACATTAATCTGCATAATACCATTATGCGAGATATTTGACTCATCATCTAAGCTTAGCAGATACTTCGGATTATTATCATTTATATTCTGTAATGGAGCTAGCTCACGCAATAGTGTGGAAGGCTCGCGAACTGTTGCGGCAACCTGATAATAGCATAAAGAATCAGCATCCGTAGCCACAAAATCAACCTCCAATTCATCAACTTTTCCTACATACATCTGCCTCCCTCGCCTTAACAATTCCAAATAAACAACATTCTCTAAGATATGACCCACATCAAACGAAGCAGATCCTAAAAGCATACTTCTTAAGCCCATATCTACTACATAATATTTTTCGAGGGTTTTAAGATATTGTTTCCCTTTTATGTTATAACGTTTTGCCTGATACAAAACAAAACTCTTTATTAATGCAGATAAATATTTCTCAACTGTTTTTACATCAATCTTATGCCCATTGCTTGTCATTGTATCTGCTATTCTTTTTGTCGATAAAATATTGCCAATATTATCAAAGGCAAAGCGCATTACATTTTCGAGCATCATTACGTCCGATACTTTCTTACGATCTACTACATCTTTTAAAACGATGGTACTATATATCCCTCTTAAATAATCGTTAAGTTCTTGTGGTTGGTCTCGTAACTCTAAAGAATAAGGGAAACCGCCATATCTGGTATAGTTGGCATACTTTAAAGACAAATCACGCATATCACCTGTACTTTGCACATATTCTTTAAACGATAATGGCAACATAGGTATCTCAACATATCTGCCGGATATAAGAGTCGCTATCTCACTCGAAAGCATATAAGCATTTGAGCCTGTAATATATAAATCTACGTTCTTTTTTATAAAAAGGCTATTCACCACATCAGGGAATTTATATACGTGCTGAATCTCATCCAAAAAAATGTAATTCATTTTGGTAACAGATATGCGCGAATTTATATATTCGTATAATTTTTTTGGATCACGCAATTCGAGAAAATCAAAACTCTCGAAGTTCACAGCTATAATCTGATTACTCTCAACACCATTCAACAATAGCCGATGCTGGTACATTTCTAACAGAGTAGATTTACCGCAACGGCGTATACCCGTTACAATCTTAATAATCTGCTTATCTTTTAAAGCAAGCAATTTATTCAAATAGTTATTGCGTTCTATTATCTCCATAAAAACATATTTTGTACAAAAATAAGTAAAGTTTTTGGAATACAATCCAAAAACTTTACTTATTTAGATACTTTTTGGATTACAATCCCAAAACTTGTCTTATAAATATGATTTTAATCTATTTTGTCAGGATAATCAATTGTATAGTGCAAACCTCTGCTCTCCTTTCGTTCCATTGCCATTTTAATAACTAAATAAGCGGTATTAATAATATTACGCAATTCGCAAATATCTTTAGTTACAACAGAACGGTCAAATAAGTCTTCGGTTTCTTTGTACAAAATCTCAAGACGATCAAAGGCACGTTTTAAACGTAAATTAGATCTAACAATACCTACATAATTGCTCATTATCTGACCTACTTCTTTTTCACTTTGAGTAATTAAAATCATTTCTTCATTTAGAGAAGTACCCTCATCATTCCACATCGGAACCTCTTCGTTTAATGGTATATTATCTACATTTTGCAGTGCATCCTGCGCTGCAGCATCGGCATATACAATAGCCTCAAT
>MWBK01000074.1 GCA_002069025.1 Bacteroidetes bacterium ADurb.Bin302
GAAGGCTCGGTATTCTCAATGGTAAGCGAATTGACATTACCAGTCATATTAATTCGACCATCGAAAACAAGATTGTCAACATCTTCAAAGGTAATAACTGCATTAGTTGCTGGACCCGAAATATAGACCTCGGTTGTTGGATAAATATAGATTGTGTAAGGAACTGATGTATCGGATTCAATTTGTTGCAAACGAACAGTACCAGGTTCGACAAGGTCAGAAGTAATCTTGATATGTAGGTCCCCAACTAATATTTTGCCATTAATATATGCAAAAGCACCATTCGTTCCAGTGAGGTTAGTAAACTGTTGACCTTGTCCAACTTCGATTATTCCTGAAACAGAAGGTTTTATTTGATAAAATGTAGATAACCTCTTTATTGGGAAGTTATTTGAAGTCAGCTGGACACTTGTTGCAGGAGTGGTGAGTTCTCCGTGTGAAATTGCAACATTATTGTATTGAGAATTATCTTGTGCCACAACAAAATATTCAATTTCGTCGCCAATCGAAACACCACCATAAAGCAGAGAATAATTGATAGTAAAAGTGAAGTTCGGAGCCGTTCCCGATGCTACTGTATATTTCCAGCCATCAGTGGAAGGGGTATTGTCGATATAAGTATTAGCATTAGTCTTTTTCTTGAAGTATATACGAGGAGCATTGGCACCGGTTGCAATACCAGATAAATCTTCAATAATAGCATTTGTAGTTCTATTAGCTAAGGTAGTGGTATAAGTTAATAATGTAAGATTTATTGTAGGAGGAACAAGGTCGCCAAATACTTCGTAAGCACCAAGTGAAGGAGAAGTTGTGGAACGAGCATTGCCAAGCAAATCGTTGGGGACAGAAGCCAAAGGAGTACCTAAATTTGTCAATACATTAGTATAAGGTATAATCTCAATGTCGTTATTGAAGTTAGGGTTCAGCGAGACAGAGGCAATATCTTGTTGGGTGGAGTTTCTCCAATTGCCTAATGTATAAATATCAGTAGTCCCAAATTTCCCAATTAGTTGTGAAGTATCTAATGTATAATAGTTATTGTAATCAATTGTGGTTCCGTTCATACTACCTGAGTTTACAATAATAGCAGCATAATGCTTACCATTTGGGGAACCGAAAGCGAAGTTAGTAAATGTATTATTTCTTATATCCAGAGTATTGGCATTAGAGTAATTTATCACAAGAGCAGTGGAATTCATAGCACTTGACATATTAGAGTAATCACCTGATATATGCACCGAGTTATGATAAACTTGAATATTTGTACCATAGAGGATATTGATACCAGCGGGCAAATATAAGTTTGAAGTTGTAGGGGTAGTTTTGTAAATTCCGCTAATAGCATTGTTATAAATTTTAGATTGGTTTGCATAGTAGACAGCAATTCCCGCAGTATAAGCGCTTGCAGACGAACTTGTAATATTCTGAATGATATTGTTCTCCACAAGAGCATTCGTAATATTTGATGAAGAATTGTATAAATAAATACCGATAGCAGTAGAACCAGTAGTGAAGTTCTTAATTACATTGTTTCTGATTATTCCATTTGAATGATAATAAACATAAATACAATATAAGGTTGAAGTTCCATTAATATTATCTAAAATTCTATTATTTGATACTTCGTTATTGGTGCCATAATTAACATAAATAGAGTAGTGAGTAGAAGTAGAAGTATTACCTTGAATTAAGTTATTAGCGAAAATAGAATTATTAGAGTAATTTAAATAAATACCATAAAAAGTAGAACTACTTGTATTTACAATATCATTTTCACTTACTATTGTATTATTATTGTAAGTAACAAAAAAGGCATAAAAAGTGGATTGAGTTTGGGAACGCATTATATTTCGACTGATTGTAGCGTCATTACAGTAATGAGAATAAATACCATAAATTGTTGTAGAGCTTGTCGACTGAAAATCATTTTCTTCAACAGTAGCATTATTGCAATAGCCTAAGTATATCCCATAATGAGCAGATGATGAAGATGATTTGAAAATATTATTAGAAATTATAGGGGATTCGCAATAATATGTATATATAGCATAATAATGACCATCAGTTCCAGAAAAATTGTTGCCGAAGGTATTATTAGTAATTTTCAAACCACTAATGTAAGAATTTATATCTCCATAGACGCGAATTCCCCAGTAAGCCTTGGAGAAATTGTTGTATTCAATAGTAATATCATTATTTCCACCAGCACCAGCAGTTAAACCACCTTTGCCACCAACAACAATTCCATAATAAGTAGAAGTAGAAGCACTACCACTAATAATATTACAGTATTTGACAATGACATTTTTTGCACCATTTGAGCTATAAGCATCGCCTCGGTATATCCAAATAACAGCAGAAGAAGCGCTATTGTTAATAATATTCAATGCGGGTTCGCTGCCAGTTGCATTTATACGACCATCTATGATAACTTTATCAGCGTCTTCAATTCGGATTAAAGCTGGCGAAGCAGTACCACTTATTGAGTAATTACCTGTTGGATATATTCGGATATACCAGCTTCCACCCTGTGAAGTTACTGGTTCAAGCGGAATTTGTCCTGTTTCGGTCAAGTTAGATACTATTTGAATATCTAAGTCGCCGGTAAGCACCCTCATTTGCAACATTTCAAATACACCACCAGGACCAGTAAGTGATGTAAATACTTGACCTTCCCCAACTTGAATTGTCCCAGAAATAGGGAAACCAATAATATATTTTGAAGAAACACTAACCGGGAAATTTCCAATATCCAAATCTACAGAAGTTGGTGCAGATGGGAAAGAAACCCCAGTGTAGCCAACATTTGCAGGATTTGCGATATCCTGGGCAATAATGAAATATTCAATTGTAGCCCCTTGCTGTATACCACCATAAAGTTTGGAATAATCAATTTCAAACTCAAAAGAACTTCCAATAATATTTATTGGTTCTACATATTTCCAACCATTAGTTGAATTTGTGTTATCAATGAAAGTGTTGGCATTTGTGGTTTTTCTGTAATATAATCTTGGTTTGTTGATAGTATCAACAGCGACATTGTCAAAAATACCGACTAAAACAGTAAAGTTCGCAGTGCTTGTTGTATTTAATAGCGGTTGATAGATAATAGTAGGTGGGTTGAAGTCCGAAGCAAATTCAAATGCACCGATGGATGGGGCGACAGCTGAGCGTGTATTGCCATCCAAATCAGTTGTAACAAGTGCTATCGGAGTGCCAGCCCCAATTAATGGAGAACCAAAAAATGGCCTCAAATTAGTATTCGAATTATAAATTGGGTTAACACTTATTGAATTTGCATTTTTGCTTGGGTCGTAGTTTTGCAAAGCTAACAAATCAATATAATCATTTGTGCCAATCCCAGCTACAACAGCATTACTACCAGAAACATAGTAGTTATTGTAATTAGCAGTAGAACCTGTAAAGGCAGTTGCATTTGCGTAATAAATAGCAAAAGATTTTGAATTTGATATAGAATTCTCTTGGGTATTGACAATAGAATTGTTTCGTATATTGGAAGTTGTAACAGTTGAATTAACAGCAATACCAGCAGAATATCCTTGTGCAGTATTACCCGAATTTTTTATACCAAATAGATTAATAGAGTTGTGATAAACTTGATGCCCAATACTTCCAAATAGCATAATACCCGATGGAATATACTGGAACGAAGTTTTATTAACGGCATCGTAAATACCTGCAATAGCATTATTGAAAATTTTGGCATTATCGCTGGATGATGCTATATAAATACCATAAGAAGAAACTGTTGTGCTTGTCGAAATATTTGTAATATTAGTAATTTCGCAATTTTTTACAGTTGTATTTGAAGCACTTGTAAAATACATTCCATAAGAATTTCCATTACCTTGAAGATTGTTGATTTTAAACCCATCAAAAACATTATCATTACCCGAAGAGATGTATACACCTGCAACTGTTGAGGTGGAATTAATATTACTAATCCTACAATTGTAAAATGTATTGTTTGCACTTGTTGAGAGCACATTAAATCCGTAAGTGGTTGAAGTTGCAGAAATATTTGTAATCTCGCAATTGTTTATACTGTTACCAGTCGATGTAGTTGTAAAATAAAAACCATAGAAAGCAGTTGAAGAATAGTTTTTTATTGAACAATTATCAATATAACTATTTAGCACTGAAATAAAGTAATAACCATAACCTGTTGATGTAGAGGTCGTGTTCTCAATTAAATTATTGGTAAAAATTGAGTTTTGAGAGTATCCAAAGTAAAAAGGATAACAAATTGTGGTATTATTAGCAGAATATCTGTTGTTATTCACAATAACGTTGTCAGCATAATATATATAGTAACCATAGTAGCTTCCATATCCAGGTTGAGCATTATTTCCAATGTCGTTATTACTTATAATTATCCCATTAGCTCGAGCACTTGTAGAAGTTCCATAAATTCTGATACCATAATAAGCGCGAGAAATATTACAATATTGAATCGTAGTAGAATCGTTGCTTCCAGCGGTGGTCAACGAAGAAGTAGAATAACCTCCAGAAACAATTCCAAAAATAGAAGAAGTGGAAGCAGAAGAACCGATTATATTGACATTTCTAATGGTAACTTTGTTTGCACCATTTCCATTTCGGGCTAACCATATACCCGCAGAATTCGAAGTAGCTGTATTTTGGATTGTTAGAGCATTGGCGTTCCCCGTTCTGTTAATTCGTCCATCGATTATTACATTATCGGCGTCTTCCAAAATAATTACTGCTTTGTAGCTTCCCAAGTTACCGGAAATAGTAACTTCGGCAGAAGGATAAATCACAACCGAGGTATAGTTTGCACCACCAACGCCCGACGCTTTAAGAACAGGTGGTGTTGTCTCGGTCAAATTGCTATCAATCCTTACTTCAATATTGCCCGTAAAAACGCCAGCATTAATTGCATCGAAAGCAACCTTCAAAGAAGTATAGGTTGAGGTAGCAGTAGAAGTCATAACTGTTACTTGTGCATTAGTTAAAGCACAAGAAATAAATAATACTCCTACGAATATGTAAAATCGTAAAAATGGTTTTAGCATCTCATCCCCCTAATTATATTTATAAAACAAGATTACTCTATTATTTATTTTGTGAAACTGTCTTTTTGCTATTTTTAACTACATATTTTCTTCTTTGGTAAATTAATATAAGAAAATATTTTGATAGAAACAAATATTTTGAAAAAATATCAGGCTATTACATTAAATCTAATTGTATCTAAACTAAAATTACTTAGTACTACAATTTAAACACATATCGCTATAACCTTCGGAAGGTTCTGCCCTTCCGAAGGTTTGCAATAAAACATATTATCACAAAAAAATGTTGAGGCTGGCACAAAAGCTCTGGTTTTGAACTTTCGGAATGTTTTTCTCTACCTAATTACACTTATTTTTTCAACATAGATGTTTCCATTGTCGTCGAGCAGTTGCAAAAAGTAAGTTCCAGGTTGGCAATTAGTTAGTGAAATTATCATTTCTTCGTCAATTGTGGGTCTTTGTGTTTCAAATACTATTTGCCCAATGGAATTCGACAATTTAATTGATTTGAGGGCTGCTTTTGCTGAAATTTTAAGCCAATCGCGAGCAGGATTTGGGTAAATTGAAGCGGGATTTGAATAA
>MWBK01000075.1 GCA_002069025.1 Bacteroidetes bacterium ADurb.Bin302
TAAAAATTGACGTTTGATGCCTGGATTATTTCACTTTCCATATATTATTGTTTTAGTTTTTTTGAAAAATAACGTCTGAGTAAAGCGGCTGTAAGGTTAATTAATGCTACTAAAATTATTAGTACCAATGCAGTACCATAAGCTATTGGACGAGCAGACTCAATGTCAGTACCACTAGTTGCTAATACATACAAATGATATGGTAAAGCCATCACAGGCTCGAATATTGATTGAGGCAATTTTGGCAAGAAATATGCAGCGGCAGTAAACAATATAGGTGCTGTTTCGCCCGAAACACGCCCAACTGAAAGAACAAGACCTGTTATTATATTGGGCATCGCCATCGGCAAAACTACTTTTTGAATTGTCTGCCAACGAGTTGCTCCTAATGCTAATGAAGCCTCACGATACGACATTTCAATAGCTTTTAAAGCCTCTTCTGTAGTACGAATTACTATAGGTAGAACAAGCAAACCTAAAGTCAATGAACCTGCCAAAATCGAATCGCCAAAATTTAATTTATTCACAAATAAAGCCATACCGAATAAACCAAATATAATAGATGGTACAGAGCTCAAATTATCTGTAAGAATTCTAATTAAACGAACAAAGAATCCATTTCCTGAATACTCATTCATGTATATTCCGGCTAAAACTCCTACAGGCATAGCAAAAATCATCGAACCAATCATCAAAGATATAGTTCCTATTATTGCGGGGAAAATACCCCCTGATGTCATTCCATCTGTAGGGAAACTTGTAATAAAATCAATGCTCAAAACGCCACTTCCTTTAACAATCAAGAAAACTAATATCCATGCCAGAAATGCCACAACTAATAATGCCATTACACGGAAGAACGCAAAAACTATATTTTGTTTAAGTATTTTAGATTTATGATTATCCATGTTTATTTTGTTTTGATGATATATATGACGCGGTTAAACTCAGGGTTAATGTCATTACAAACAACACACAAGCAAGTAAAAACAATGCCTGATAGTGTGTTCCTCCGGCAGGTGCCTCTCCTAATTCTGCGGCAATTGTAGCCGGTATTGTTCGCACAGGCATCAATAATGAATTCGGTATAACAGCCGAGTTTCCGGTTACCATTAACACCGCCATTGTCTCACCTACTGCCCTTCCTACGCCTAGAATTATTGCAGCTGAAATACCCGATATAGCATACGGCAATATAACACGACGTATTGTTTGCCAATGACTGGCACCTAATGCTAATGATGCCTCTTTAACCGATTTAGGAACTGCTCTTATTGCATCCTCTGCAACTGTAATAATTGTTGGCAATGCCATTATAGCAAGGATAACAGCACCTGTCAATGCTGTTTCCCCAACATCCAAGTCGAAAATGTTTTGAATAAGTGGAGACAGAACAACCAAGCCAAAGAAACCATATACTACAGATGGTATACCGGCTAATAATTCTATTATGGGTTTCAATATAGCTCTCGTTTTAGGTGATGCCAACTCTGCCATATACACAGCAACAGACAGTCCACACGGTAATGCTAATAATATAGCTGCAATAGAAACCCATATAGTACCTAATAGTAAAGGTAGCAAGCCAAACATTGCAGCAGGTTTAGCTGTTGGGAACCATTCTGAACCGGCTAAAAAATCAGACAAATTTATTGTGCCAGCATCTATTAGTTTTCCTGAAAATTTATTAGGGAGATACATATCAGGTATAAATGCAATTATTCCGGGCATCACATTTACCAAACTGTCTATGCACTGTGGCAATCTTTCAAAATCAGTCCCCAAAGATTCTTCAGAAACATAATAAGGTATATCCGACAATCGTACTAATGTAATTGGAACATCTTGTCCACCTAATTCATTCCAGTTCTGAATTTCTGCATCAAACAAATTCTTTATTTGTAATTCATTTAATGTTTCAACCTTATTATTAGCATTGACAGCCAAAACATATCCTGATTCTATTACAGGTTCTGAAAACAAACCTACGCCTTCTTTAAATAAGAATATTACCATCATAACAATCACAAAAGCACTAGTTAAGCCACATAGCTTAATTACACTTCCCATGAGCTTGCTTTGGAAATATTTAAATTTCATTTTAATGGCTATTGAGGAAGAACATCTACATAACCTACTTTGTCAACCATTTTCTGTCCCTCTGCAGACAATGCAAAATCAACAAATGGTTTTACAAGTTTTTCTTTAGCTTTCACGTAATATAGATACAATGGACGTACTATCGGATACTTTTTATTCTTCGCATTTTCGTAAGATGCAGATACATAAGTTTTTCCATTATCATACGAAACTTGTAGGGCCTTTGTCTGCTTATTTAGATATGCTAAACCTATATAGCCTATTGCTCCTTTAGTCTGACTTATAGATTGAACTATAGCTCCCGTGGCAGGCATTGACAAAACTGATGATTTATAGTTTTTTTCTTTCAAAACACTGGTTTTAAAGAACTCGTAGGTTCCTGAACTAGTTTCGCGCGAATAGACAACAATTGTTCGATCCTCTCCGCCAACTTCTTTCCAATTTTTAATTTTTCCG
>MWBK01000076.1 GCA_002069025.1 Bacteroidetes bacterium ADurb.Bin302
ACTTGCATAGTGAACGTTTCCCTAACATGAAAAATGTAATCTACATTGGCCAGGAGAAACATCGCGGAATGTATAATACTGCTGAGATATTACTTTTAGGTAGTTCTATAAGCGATAAAAAATTAAATGAAGTAAAAGCTTCGGTTAAATGCCACGATGTAGTTAATATGCAATATACATCAGGTACAACAGGATTTCCGAAAGGAGTTATGTTAACTCATCACAACATAGCCAATAATGGTTATTTCACCGGAGAGAATATGAAATTTACACAAGACGACAAATTGTGCGTATGTGTTCCTCTATTTCACTGCTTCGGTGTTGTACTTGCAACAATGAATTGTTTGACACACGGATGCACTGAGGTTATGGTTGAAAAATTTGACCCACTTTTGGTATTAGCTTCTGTACATCGCGAGAGATGCACTGCATTATATGGTGTTCCTACTATGTTTATAGCAGAGCTGAATCATCCTATGTTTGATATGTTTGATTTAACTTGTCTACGCACCGGTATTATGGCAGGTAGTTTGTGTCCTATAGAGTTGATGCGAAAAGTATGTGATAAAATGCACATGACAATTACCAGCGTATATGGATTAACAGAAAGTTCTCCGGGTATGACTCAAACTACCGTTAATGATAGCTTTGAACAACGTTGTACTACAGTAGGTCGTAATTATCCTCTAGTTGAAGTTGAAGTTATTGACCCGGAAACAGGGGAGATTTGTCCTCCTGAAGTTCAAGGCGAAATGTGCTGTAGAGGATATAATGTAATGAAAGGATACTACAAGAATCCGGAAGCTACTGCCGAAACAATTGATAAAAACGGCTTTTTACATTCGGGCGACCTTGGCATAAAAGACAAAGACGGATATTACCGCATCACCGGACGTATTAAGGATATGATTATTCGTGGAGGTGAAAACATATACCCAAGAGAAATTGAAGAATTCTTATATCATCTAGAGGGAGTTAGCGACGTACAAGTAGCCGCAATCCCTTCAAAGAAATATGGAGAAGAGATCGGCGCATTCATAATTCTTAAAGAAGGTGCTAAACTCGAAGCCGAAGATGTAAAAGATTTTTGTAAGGATAAGATTTCTCGTTACAAAATACCAAAATACATTTTCTTTGTTGATTCTTTCCCACTTACAGGTAGCGGAAAAATCCAAAAATTCAAACTTAAAGACATCGCTCTAAAAATATGTGCTGAGCAAGGTGTTGAAATTATTTAATATGTTTGATATTATACAATAATCAATATCTTTGTAAAGCAACATAAAAACTAAGACTATGGAAAATAAGAATTTTGCTATCATCATTGCAAGTGCATGTATTGGCGTTTGCATAGTAATTTCATCCATTATTTTTGCTTTCAGCATTAGCAGTTTAAGCGAAAATCAACGCACAGTGCAGGTAAAAGGTTTGTCAGAACGTGAAGTAGCAGCTAACGCTGTAATATGGCCTATCGTTTACAAAGATGCCGGTAACGATCTAACTTCATTGTATGGTAGTATAGATAGTAAGAATCTGATTATAAAGAACTTTTTAATTGAGAATGGTATCTCAGAATCAGAAATTTCTATTGCAGCTCCAAATGTAACAGACCGCTCTGCTGAAATGTATGGCCCGGAAAAAGCTGCATTTAGATTCTATGCAAGTGCAATTTTAACTGTTTCTACAGATAAGGTTGATTTAGTAAGAAGTTTGATTACTAAAATTTCAAGCATAGGCAAAAACAACATATCATTCAGTTCTGACGAATACCAAAATCAAATTGAATACAAGTACACAAAGCTTAATGATATTAAGAATGAAATGGTTGAGGAAGCAACCAAGAATGCAAGAGCTACTGCGCAAAAATTTGCCGATGATTCTGAAAGTTCTTTAGGTAAAATCAAAACTGCATCACAAGGTCAATTCAGTATTAATAATAGAGATAACTACACTCCATACATAAAGATTGTAAGAGTAGTTAGTTCTATAGAATATTTTATTAAGGACTAAATAATTTAACATTTGATATATTAGTAAGGCGTTTAATTGATTTTAAACGCCTTACTAATTTGTATAAGCACTATTTAATTTTATGCAGTTTTAGTAAACTCGAGTAATTGAACCACCTTCAAAAAAGTTTATAATGTTTTGACATGCGGCTGATGCCATAAGGTTGCGGACATCGCGAGTTGCTGTGCCGGCATGCGGAGATAAAACAACATTATCTAATTCAACTAATTCAGATGGAATCGTCGGTTCCTGCTCATAAACATCTAAGGCAGCACCGGCTATTATACCATTCTGTAAAGCATAAATCAAAGCTTTTTCATCAACTACAGCACCGCGCGAGGTATTTACAAGATACGCAGTATATTTCATCATTTGTAAGCGTTCTAAATTAATAAGATGATGGGTTTCAAAAGTATATGGAGTGTTTACACTTACAACATCAGATACAGATAATAAGCCATCCAAATTTAGCCACTTTGCATCATATTTTTGTTCTATATCAGCAGAGACTCTATTTCTACTATTATACACAATCTTCATGCCTGATGCAACAGCCCTACGAGCTATGGCCTGACCCACATTACCAAAACCTATAATTCCAAGAAGCTTCCCGTTTAAGCTATGCGAAAGATTTTCTAAAACTCCCCATTTCACCGATTGTTTACGAATTCTTCTGTCTGCATAACTTATATGTCTAACTAGATCTAGCATCATGCCAAAAGCAAGCTCGGCAGTCGGCTCAATAACAACATCCGGCGTATTCGTAACTACTATTCCTCTTTTTGAAGCATATTCAACATCAATATTATTAAAACCTACTCCAAAATTTGAAATTATGCGCAATTTAGTACCTGCATCAATTATTTCTTTGTCAATTTTAAAATTAAACATCGATAAAAGAGCATCACAATCGGTAATTTTATTCATTATCTCAGCTTTCGAAAAAGAGTTTTCTTTCGGCATTATACAATCATAACGATTCAGAATACTTGAATAAGATTCCGGAAACAATGCTTGTGTTATTAGAACTTTTATTTTCATATCTTTTTACGTAAACGTGCTACCGGTAAACCCAGTTGCTCTCGATATTTAGCAACAGTACGCCTTGCTATTAAAAAACCTTTTTTTTGCAGAATGTCACATAATTTTTCATCCGCCAAGGGCCTTGACTTGTCTTCTTCTTCAATGCAAGTCTGCAAGATTCGTTTTATCTCACGAGTAGAAATTTCTTCTCCACTATCGGTCATTAAACCCTCGGTAAAAAAATGCTTTAACGAAAACAAACCAAAATCTGTTTGGATATATTTACTGCCTGATACTCTCGACACGGTAGACACATCGCAATCTGATTTGTCTGCTATCTCTTTCATTGTCATTGGTTTAAGCAATGACTCATCGCCTTCGCAAAAATACTTTTTTTGATATTGTATTATTGATCGCATCACTCTAAGCAAGGTATCATCTCTTTGCTTTATTGCATCAATAAAAGATTTGGCACTGTCTAATTTTTGCTTTGCAAAATTAACTGCATCTTTCATTGCAGCAGTTTTGTTTTTCGGGTTCCCTGTATAATCTTCAAACAACTGCCTGTATTCTCTACTTACGTGCAAATCGGGTATATTTCTATTATTTAATGATAATGTATCTGACTCGCAATCATATATAAAATCAGGAGTAATAGCATCAGCCGAACGGACTAAAGCAGCCTCAATAAAGGCATTTCCCGGTTTTGGATTCAGTTTTAAAATTTCATCGGCTGCTGCCTTTAATTGCTCATCCGTTATATTAAGTTCCTTGCAAATCCTATCATAGTGTTTTTGTCCGAATTCATCGAAACATTCTTCAACAATTCGCATAGCGTTATCGAGAGACTCGGTCAATGGTTTTCGCTGCAGTTGCAACAATAAACATTCTTCAAGATATCTTGCACCAACGCCTGCAGGTTCTAAAGATTGTACATTCGATAAGGCCTCAAAAATTTCTGTTTCAGTTACATTCCAAGCTGTATGAACATTAATATCATCAACTATTTGCGCAACTTCTCGGCGCATGTAACCTTCTTCATCAATATTCCCGATTATATAATCACCTAATTTTTTCTGACGATCGCTCAACTGCATTAAGTGTAATTGTCCACTCAAATATTCTATAAAAGTTATACCATCAGAATACGAAAAATCGCTTTGCTTGTTATCATCAGGAGAATAATTATCAGATTGTATTTTATAATCGGCAATATCATCTTCGGGCAAATAATCATCCAATTCAGAATCTATATTTTCATCGGCAGATTCGATATTATCTTCCCTATCCAATTGCAGATCATCGTGCTCTTCTATTTCTCCCCCTTCTTCAAGTGCCGGATTTTCTTCTAGTTCGTGTTTGATTTTTTCTTCTAATTCGAGAACGGAATACTCCAACAATTTGATGACCTGCAATTGCTGCGGCGACAGATTTTGCCGCATTTGCTGCTTCATTTGTTGTTTTAGTGCCATAAATTTCGGATTTGAAGGCAAATGTACAAAAAAATCAGTACTTTTGTCAAAACAGCATGTAAACCTTCAAATATGAACCCGTTTTTTAAAGCATTTTGGCTCCTTTATCTCATTTTTATTTATCTGCCAATAGGCATTATTGCAACCATTTTGTGCGCCATAATTACTATTGTTATGTGCGCTGTCGGAGACCATAAAGTATGGGGATATTACCCCGGTAAATGGTGGGCACGTTTTATTTGTTTGCTAACTTTTTGTCGGGTTGAAGTTGTTGGAAGTGAGAATCTTAAAAAAGGTCAGTCTTATGTTTTTGCTGCAAATCACGCAAGCATATACGATGTATTCTTAATTTACGGATATATAGGCGTATCGTTCAAATGGATTATGAAAAAGGAGTTGCAAACAGTTCCTTTTATTGGAAAAGCATGTATGTCGGCAGGACATATTTATGTTAACAGAGATGGGGGAAAACAGGCTTTACAATCTATTCAAAGAGCCAAAGAAATATTAAGCGAAGGTGTTTCGGTTGTTGTATTCCCGGAGGGTTTCCGCACAAAAAATGGTGAGGTTGGACGTTTTAAACGAGGAGCGTTCGAAATATCTAAGGACATGCAATTACCAATAGTACCAATAAGCTTATCGGGATGCTACCAGGTGATGAAGGTAGGAAGTTCATATCCTGTACCGGGGAAACTTAAGCTACGCATACATCCACCTGTAGATTTTAAACCTCAAAACCATGAAGAAGAGCTACAATTGATAGAAAATATTCGCAATATAATTATCTCAGGAATCGAATCATGAAACGTATTCTGCAAATAATTTTATGCCTATTCATCGGCATAACTGCATTAAATGCAGAACCAAACCCTAAAGCTTTTTTACAGATTGTGAATTCTCTTGAGAAAGGAGAAAAAAAAGCAATTGAACTCATAACAAAGCAAATAAAAAAAGATAAAAAAGAAGCACAATGGTACTGGTTTGCAGATGATTATTACGAATCGGAAGACAATACTGATGCTCGTATAGGGATATTAAAACAAGCTTTATCAGTTAAAAAATTATCGCAAATCGAAGAAACTCAATTAAGATTGGCAATGGCATATTTTGATGCCGGTAATTACAAATCAGCCGATTCTATACTTGCCGTATTAAAACAAAATAAGAAAGTTACAAAACTTCGCAGAAATTGCATTATAGCAGACTCATTAAAACGAAATCCTATAGAAGTAATTGTTACTGATATGGGAGATAGCATCAACACTCCCTATGATAATATTTGGCCTTTTGCATCTACAGATAAAGAACATTTCTTAAGTACAGTTGTAATTGGAAAAAAGAATTCGACTCCGGACCAGAACATTATTCAGGAAGATATTTTTGTAAGTACAAAGAAGAACGGGAAATGGCAATACACAGAAGTATTGAATGGCCCTATGCGTACTAACGAAAACGAAGGAGCTCAAAGCATTTCTGCCGATGGAAACTACATTTTTTATGTAGCTTGCAACAGAAGAGAAAATATTGGAAGTTGCGATATCTATTACATTATTAAAAACAAAAACACATGGAGTAAGCCTATTAATGCAGGCAGCCCTTTAAATACTCGTGATTGGGAAAGCACGCCTTGTATATCTGCCGGCAATTCTGTTATTTATTTTTCGAGTAACCGACCCGGAGGATACGGAGGAAAAGATATTTGGGAAAGTACAATTAGCAAAACATCTAATGGTCAACTAATCTTTAGCGAGCCTAAAAACCTTGGGCCTAAGATTAATACTTCTGAGGATGAAATCTCTCCATACATAGATCCTTATGGCAAATACTTATATTTTTCTTCGACAGGTCACGGTGGAATGGGCAGATTTGATGTTTTTTATACTCAAAAAGACAAAAATGCAGAATGGACAGAAGCTAAAAATATAGGTTATCCTATTAATACACATAAAGACGAATTCGGTTTTACTCTTGATGTAGATGGTCAAACAGCATATCTATCGTGCAATGGGTATGAAAAATTTTCGGCAAACAAAAGGATTTTTTCAATTAGACTACCGCAATCACTACAAATTAATCGTCCACTTGAGAATAAAGGAGATACTATAATATTAGAGAATATCTATTTTGATGTTGATATGGCATTGCTAAAACCTGAGTCTGCACCAAGCCTCGGAAATTTGCTTGATTTCCTTATTGTACATCCTAACTACAATGTTGAGATTTCGGGTCATACAGATAATTCAGGTACACGCGAACACAATCAAAGCCTTTCCATGGCAAGAGCAAAGGCTGTTGTAGAATACCTGACAAGACATCATATCTCGCCAAGTAGACTCACGTATGTTGGATATGGTATGGACAAACCAATAGCCTCAAACAACACTGATGAAGGACGTGCAAAAAACAGACGAATCGAGATAAGAATCAAACGTTAAAGTCTATTCGAATGATATGTAGTGTGTAATGCGCTCAATATCATCAGCGGTAATATCATCAGAAATAGCTATTTCATCGGCAGAATTTAGCCTTTTATCTGTATTTGCATCACGCGCGTTTACTATTGCAAGTGCTTGATAGTATGATATATATGGATGATTTTTCAGCTCTTTTATACTCAATTCATTCACTTTCATCTTTTTAATTGTCGATACATCAACCAAAACCCCATCTTTAATAAGATTAAAAATATTTTCATCTAATCCATAAACCTCTAGCAATTGCTCTTTACAATAGAAACCGCCTAACTTATCTCTGAATTTTACTATTCTACGAGCAAATCCGCTACCTATTCCGCGTAAAGACTTGAGTTCAGTAGTATCAGCAGAATTTAATTCAATAGATAAATGTACATAGCTTTTCTTTTTGTACGGCTTGTAGTTATAAACTTTCTGATTATTATTGTTTGTTTTTTCGACAGTGATAATATGATCCTTTTTGGCAGTCGAATCTTCATTCGCATATCTTACCGAATCAAACTGCTGAATAGCATTTAGTTCGGGTTCAATGTTGTCATTTTGATACTGCGCTAACACATAAGAACTGCATAGCTTGATACAAACTAAAATTAAGATAATTGATAGCAGTGCAAGCACTCCGCGCCTTTCCTGCTTAGTAAAGAAGAAATAATCTTTCCACTCCATAAGACATAAAAATTAAGATGTTGATATTATATTTACGGCTGCAAATATAAGGCTATTTTATAATACTGGTCACAAATACTGCAAAAATACACAAAGGTGCCACATATCTAAGTATAAATATATAGATTTTAAAACCTTTTACTTTGACTTTTCCATCATTACTCAACTCATCAGATACTATTTTCTTATCTAAGTACCAAGCTACAAAAATAGATATCAGCATTCCTCCCAATGGTAATAATACTGAGGCTGTAAGGTATTCGAGCCACTCAAAAAAGTTCATTGAAAACAAAGTTGCATTTTTCATCAGACCAAACGACAACGAACAAAAAACACCTAAGAATAAAACCAAAGCAGTTACTATGCGTGATGAATTTGATCTACTTATTGAATATCGTTCATGAATATATGCGGTAACAACTTCATGAAGTGATATCAGTGAAGTTAATGCCGCCAAAAACAATAATATATAAAACATTGTAGACCAGATAAAAGAACCGGACATCTGTTGAAAAACGTTTGGCAAAACCATGTAAACTAAACCCGGACCTGCTTCGGGTTGCATGTTGAAAGCAAAAACGGCCGGGAATATTATTACACCTGCAGTTACAGAAACCAATGTATCAATAATTGTTACTTGAGCGGCCGTTTTGGGCAAATCAATATCACTTTTAAAATAAGAAGCATATGTAATTAAGCATCCCATTCCTAAACTTAGCGAGAAAAATGCATGACCTAAGGCCGTAAGAACTGATTCGGCTGTAAGTTTAGAAAAATCAGGGTTAAAGAAAAATTCTATTCCTTTCATACTGCCTGGAAGTAATATGGAATGAACTGCTAAAATCAACATCAATAAAAACAAAATCGGCATCATAATTTTTGAGGCTTTCTCTATTCCTCCTTTAATGCCTTTTTTAACGATTAAATGGGATATAATCATCACCAATACAGTCCATATTATAGGAAGAATGGGATTAGACGTAAATGTCTCGAACATAGATTTATAATCTGCTGCCGATTTATTTTCGAGTTCAAAGCGTAAAGCCTTAAATACATATTCCATTGTCCATCCTGCAACAACCGAATAATATCCTAAAATCAACAAACCTGCTAAAACTCCCATGTAACCTACCCAATGCCATTTTGCGTTTGGTGCTAGTTTTTTAAATGCTCCTACCGGATTAGCTTTGGCCTTACGCCCTATCACAAACTCAGCCATTACTACAGGAAAACCTATGATAAATATACTCAAAAGATATACCAACAAAAAGGCAGCACCACCATTTCTACCCGTTTCGTATGGAAATCGCCATATATTGCCCAAACCGACAGCAGAGCCTACTGTTGCCATTAAAATACCTATTTTTGTTGCAAAACCCCCGCGTTTTTCCATTTTTGAATTTTAATAGGGCAAAACTACTAAAAATCCTGGAAATGACAAATGTATGATAATACACGGCTTAACGCACTTATGCAAAACATTTTATATAATATGTCGTTTTTGAAATATTATATATATATTTGCATCATAATATATCAAAATAGACAATATGAAAGATCCGTATCTATTATCCGACATGGAGCTTGCACGTCAAATAGGAATGAGAATACGAGAATGCAGGCTCGATCAAAACATATCCCAACAGAAACTTGCAAAAGCAGCAGAAGTATCCTTATCATCCGTTATTAGAATTGAAGACGGTCAAATAAAATCGTTTGATACTTTTATCCGCATATTGCGTACATTAGGTTTACTCGAAATAGTAAGTACACTGCTTAACAGAGATCCTATAAGCCCGAGCGAATATTACAAATTAGTAAAATCGGCAAAACAAACAAAGCGTAAACGCGCCGCAAAAAAAATCATCACAGAAAACAATAAAAAAGAATCGGAATGGTAGAAGTTGCAGAAGTAAAAATGTATAGTAGGGTTGTTGGTTATGTAAAATGGGATAACCAGTATGACTTGGCTGCATTTGAGTATGATAAAGAGTTTCTAAATTTAGGAATTGAGCCGGCTCCTATTATGATGCCTGTAAAAGAAGGCCGCATATATCGTTTTGGAGATTTAGGGAAAGACACATTTAAAGGTTTACCCGGAATGTTAGCCGACTCATTGCCTGATACTTATGGCAGAGCCTTATTTGATAAATGGCTTACTTTAACAGGTAACGTAAGCAGTAATTCAATAGAATCACTTTGTTTTATGGGAAAGCGCTGCATGGGTGCACTTGAATTTGAGCCGGCTATTACTAAGCAATCAGAAGGAAACTCGCAAATAGAAATACAATCTTTGATAAATGTTGCTAAAGAAGCTCTAAATGAGAAATCGAATTTTAAAACTAATTTATCTGATGATCAAAAAACAGCCATCGCTGAAATACTAAGATTGGGAACATCTGCCGGAGGACAACGCGCAAAAGCAATTATTGCCTACAATAAAGCAACCGGCGAAATTCGATCGGGTCAAGTTGATGCTCCTGCCGGTTTCGATCATTACATTATTAAGCTCGACGGCGTTTCTTCTAAGCTTGAATTAAAAGAAACCGGAAACTATGGTCGTCTGGAATATTCATTCTCAGAATTAGCAAAGTTATGCAATATACAAATGACCGAATGTTCTTTAATTGAAGAAAACGGCAGAGCACATTTTATGACTAAACGCTTTGATCGCAATGGCGGAAAAAAGATTCATTTACAAACATTGTGTGGCATAGCACATTATGATTATCGCTTATTTCATGCCTACTCTTACGAGCAAGCTTTTAGCGTTATGCGGACTTTGCGTTTATCATACGAAGAAGCTCAAGAAATGTTTAAGCGTATGGTATTTAATATTGTAATAAGAAATAATGACGACCACACAAAGAATATATCTTTTTTAATGGACGAAGATGGTAAATGGCGATTATCTCCAGCCTACGATATTGGATATGCGTATAATCCGAATGGGAAATGGACATCGCATCATCAAATGTCAATTAATGGCAAATTTGACAAGATTACTAAAACTGATTTACTTGAATGTGCTTATAAAAATAATATCAAAAACGCGCAACAGATTATAGGAGAAGTATGTGATGCCGCATCTAAATGGAATAAAATAGCTCAAGAATGTGACATCCCCAAAACAATAATCAACAATATAATACCAAACTTACAATTAAATTTATAATAATATAATATATCTATTTTGAAATATTATTAGCAATAAATAAATGTAATATGTCAATATAGAAATATTATAAGATATTATCGGAGTTTGTTTAAGCAATATTAGATATTTGTCGCAGCACTGTTGATAAAATATTTCTTCTTATTGTGACTAAACAAACAAAAAGAAGAATAAAATTGTAAATTTGCAAAAAAGAAATTAAATATGACGATGAAAGCAAAACCATTCATTAAATGGGTTGGCGGAAAAACCCAACTAATTGAAAGCATTGAAAAGGCTTTGCCTGAG
>MWBK01000077.1 GCA_002069025.1 Bacteroidetes bacterium ADurb.Bin302
AGCGTTCTTTTACAGAACGAATAAGTTCTAAGTTGCGCCTAAGCAGCAACTCGTCAATAACATAGCATGGCGAAGGTATTTGAGAATAATCGAACATCAATGTTATAATTCCAAATCAGCATTAATAATTTCATGCCAAGGTAGACCGCTCTGTGCAACTTTCTCCATAAAAGGATCCGGATCAAATTGTTCTACATTATATACACCTGCATCAGACCACTTCCCTGTCATAAACATATAAGCACCGGTCATTGCCGGAACGCCTGTAGTGTAACTTACACCTTGCATTCCCGTTTCTTTATATGCTTCTTCGTGACTACAATTGTTGTATATATAATAGGTTTTTTCTTTTCCGTCTTTAAGTCCTTTTATTCTGCATCCTATAGATGTCCAACCTGTATAGTTTTCGCCTAAATCCTGAGGATTTGGTAATACGGCTTTTAAAAATTGGATTGGGACTATCTTCACACCATTGTACTCAATTTCATCTATACGAGCCATACCAATATCTTGAATTACACGCAAATGTGTTAGATATTCTTGTCCGAACGTCATCCAGAAACGAGCCCTTTTTATTGATGGAAAATTTTTTACTAGGCTTTCCAGCTCCTCGTGATATAATAGGTATGATTCTTTTGGACCTATTTCCGGATATGTAATTGGCTGATGTAATTCGAGCGAACCTGTTTCAACCCATTTACCATTTTCATAAAATCTACCCTTTTGGGTTATTTCTCGGATGTTAATTTCAGGATTGAAATTTGTTGCAAAAGCTTTATGATGATTTCCTGCATTACAATCAACTATATCCAAATAATGAATTTCGTCAAAATGATGTTTAGCTGCATATGCTGTATATACACCTGTTTGTCCCGGGTCAAAACCACAACCTAATATTGCTGTTAAACCTGCTTCTTTAAATCTTTCGTGATATGCCCATTGCCAACTATATTCAAAATGAGCTTCATCTAATGGTTCATAATTAGCCGTATCTAAATAGTTAACTCCTGCCGCCAAGCAAGCATCCATAATATGCAAATCTTGATATGGCAAAGCAACATTTATAAGCAATTCAGGTTTAAACTCTTTAAGCAGTGAAGTTAATTCAGGAACATTATCTGCATCTACAGCAGCTGTTTTAATATTAACTCCATATTTTTTCTTAATATCTTCAGCTATAAGGTCACATTTAGATTTTGTTCTGCTTGCTAACATAATATCTGTAAACACATCTGCATTTTGTGCTACTTTGTGTACAACTACTGTACCAACACCTCCTGCCCCTATTATAATTACTTTACCCTTCATTTTATTTTTATTTTAATCTATTGAAACTTAATCTTTCCACTCCGAACCTTTTTTCTTTGTCGGAATACTGAATGACAGCATCACTTCATGACTTGTATATGCTATATTGCTTAACTTACCAAAATTAATATCACAAGAATATCCTATTCTCAACCAGTTCCACTCAAATCCAAACATCGCATAAGCAGTTGTTTCTGTTCTATATCCCAAGCCTATCCATACATAATCGCTTATAAAACCTGTTAAACTCACATCTGCTACGTGAAACTGACCTGTGAAATAATAGGCTGCTGCCGGGGCTAACTTAAATTTAGAACCACACGGAATTAGACCGCGAATATAAGCATAATAATTCGGTACTGATGTTAAAGTTGTAGATTCATAGAAAAATCCGGGTATATGAGTGATTGACGCGCCTACTAATATGTATTTATTAGTGTATTCTATACCGAATGATGCATCAAAAAACGTACTGTTCTGTACTTCATCAGGGAAACCTTGACCTATCTCTGTATTGTCTTCTATGATATGTTTGGTAGGATCAAATAGCTTATTGTAAGCTCCTAAACCAATTCCAAAAGACATAATATTCTGATTACCAAAATTCAAATGATAAGCATATACGGCTTTGATCTGCATCTGACGATATGCTACTCCACTTTGGTCGTAAGAAAAACTTAAGCCTATTCCTGAAGAGGCTTTGTCAAAATATGTCTGAACATTAAACATAGTAGTAAATGGTGCACCTTCAACGCCTACATATTGAAAACGATTTAACGAAAATATGTTCACATTCTCACTATTTCCAGTTCCTGCCGGATTTATGGATATACGGGAAAACAATTGCTCGGACAATACAAAATCGGTCTGACTCATTGCCATAACTGCATTAAGCAGCATACAAATTATTAGTATTCGGCTTTTTTTCATATCCATTATTTTTTATCCATTATTATTCGTACTTCTACCCTTCTATTCTGTGCATGCTCGTCTTCGGTTTGAGCATCAGGCACTTGCAAACGACGTTCGCCCCAACCTATCGAAACTAGGTCTTGCTCTTTAAAGCCTTTTGATATCAACATTCGTTTAATCGTATCGGCTCTGCGTTGTGATAGTTCATCGTTATAACGAACTGTTCCGCGAGAGTCTGTATAGCCTGTTATTTCAAAACGAGCATCAGGGAATTTGCGCATCTCGTTTGCCAATTTATCTAACTCTGATTTGAACTTATCGCCCAATATGTCTTTATCGAAATCAAACAAAAAGAATACCCAATAAAATTGACTTTTTTTTTCTTC
>MWBK01000078.1 GCA_002069025.1 Bacteroidetes bacterium ADurb.Bin302
ACTCGAATCTATAGCGAGTTGAATAAAGACAAAATCCAACATTGTGTAATTATGATAACGTTATATTTTTTTAGTTTGTAGCTATAATTATAATCAGTAATTTTGGTACTTCAAATTGAAAAAAGAATAAGTGGATTATAGACAAAAAATATCTGAATTAATAGCTGATAATCTTCAACTTACAGTTAAACAAGTATCAGGAACAATAAAACTGCTTGACGATGCTGCGACAATTCCGTTTATAAGTCGATATAGGAAAGAAATGACAGGTGGATTGGATGAAGTAGCTATTGAGTCTGTAAAAAATAAATTTGAAAAATATAAAGAACTTATAGCTCGCCGAGTAACTATTGTAAACACGATAGATGAACAAGGCAAAATGACTGCTGAGTTAAAAAATCGTATTGAAAATTGCTGGGATTCAGGCGAACTTGAGGATATATATCTTCCTTATAAACCTAAACGTAAAACGAAGGCCGAAATTGCTCGTCAAAACGGCTTGGAACCATTAGCAAAGATTCTGATGAATCAAATGCCTATAATGTGGGACCAAACCATTAAACGCTTTATCAACAAAGAAATTAATACTCCTGATGAGGCTTTGCAAGGAGCTCGCGATATTATTGCAGAGTGGATCAGCGAAAACGAAACAGCAAGAAATATTGTAAGACGCAGATTTTCTCAAGATGCATTTATTACTTCAAAAGTAGTTAAAGCAAAGCAAGAAGAAGCTGATAATTACAGAGATTATTTTGATTTCTCTGAGAAATTATCTCGTTGCTCTTCACATCGTTTATTGGCAATACGTAGAGGTGAAAAAGAAGGATTTTTAAGAGTCGATATTTCGCCTGATCCTGAAAGAGTATTAGAACAATTAAAAAGGGTATTTGTAAAAGCAAATAATGATTCTTCACAACAAGTGGCTATTGCTACAGATGATAGTTACAAGCGTTTGTTAAAATCGTCGATCGAAAACGAATTTGCAGTATTGTCAAAAGAAAAGGCTGATAATGATGCAATTAGGGTTTTTGCAGAAAATTTACGTCAATTATTGATGCAGGCGCCTCTTGGTCAGAAAAGAGTTTTAGGTATAGATCCCGGTTTTAGAAGTGGATGCAAAATAGTATGTTTGGATGCGCAGGGAAATTTATTGCATAATGAAAATATATATCCCCATGCTCCTCAAAATGAAATAAGCAAAGCTACATCTGCTTTACGAAAAATGGTTGAATCTTATAAAATAGAGGCCATTGCTATAGGGAATGGTACAGCGAGTAGGGAAACGGAACAATTTATTAGTCAAATTTCGTTTGATCGCACTTTGCAGGTATTTGTAGTTAGTGAGAATGGTGCATCTGTATATTCTGCATCCGCAGTAGCAAGAGAAGAATTTCCTGATTATGACGTTACCGTACGTGGTGCAGTTTCTATTGGCAGGAGACTAATTGATCCGCTGGCAGAACTTGTTAAGATAGATCCTAAATCTATAGGCGTAGGTCAATACCAACATGATGTAGATCAAACGCAACTTAAAAATTCACTTACAAGAACAGTTGAAAGTGTTGTTAATAATGTAGGTGTAGATATTAATACTGCAAGTAAGCATTTACTTACATATATTTCAGGATTAGGTCCTGTGCTGGCTCAAAATATTGTAGATTACAGATTACAGAATGGTGCTTTTAATAATCGCAAGAGTTTAATGAATGTGCCTAAAATGGGAGCCAAAACATTTGAACAGGCAGCAGGTTTTTTACGAATCAGTAAGGGTGATAATCCCTTGGATAATTCTTCTGTGCATCCTGAATCTTATAGTATAGTTGAGAAAATGGCATCCGATTTGAGTTGTACGGTTGCCGATTTGATGCGTGATGCTCAATTGCGCAAGCAGATTAATCTAAATAAATATATTACCGACAGAATAGGTATGCCCACATTGACTGACATTATGCATGAATTAGAAAAGCCAAGCAGAGATCCGCGTGGAAGCGTACAGACATTTTCTTTTGATCCTAATGTTAGAAAAATAGATGATTTAAAAGAAGGGATGATTTTACCGGGAATAGTCACCAACATAACTAATTTTGGTGCATTTGTAGATATAGGTATAAAAGAAAATGGATTGGTTCATATATCTCAAATGTCAGATAAATTTATTTCCGACCCCAATGAGGTTTTAAGCTTGCATCAACATTTATCTGTAAGAGTCTTGTCGGTAGATATGCAGCGCAAGCGCATAGCATTAAGTTTGAAAACTAATTAATACAATATGAAAAACTGTAAGTTTTATACAGATCGTGAAGAGAAGGCTAATTACCTTACTCACTTTATAGGTTTAATAGCTGGAATGATAGCTTGCTTTTTTCTTATAAAAAGGGCAATAGATGCTAATGATGCTTGGGCTATACTTGCTTATTCGATATTTAGTTTTGGTGTACTTTGTTGTATGGGGTCTTCGTCTTTGTATCATTATATTAGTGATCCCAAGAAAAAAGCATTTTTGCGTCATTTTGACCATGGTGCTATATATATTCAAATTGCTACAAGTTATGCACCGTTTACTCTGTTACTACTCAGAAATGATGGATTTTGGGGATGGGGATTATTTATAGCAGTATGGGTAGCTGCTATTATAGGATTGATTTTTAATTGCAAGGAACTTAAAGCAAACGACAATTTAAAGACTGCCTCTTATGTTTTAATGGGCATGCTGGTTGTTTTTGCTGTCAAACCTTTGATTGATGCCTGTATTGATTCAAATTGTTTGAATGTCTTGTATTTCTTAGCTTTAGGAGGATTTTTCTATGTTGTAGGGGCATTCTTCTATGCTTTAGCAAAACACGAATTCGTGCATGCAATATTTCATATTTTTGTGCTCCTTGGCTTAGGATGCCATATAGTAGCGGCCTTTTTAATCCCTCTTGCCTGAAACTTTTTCCTTCGAGACGATAATGTAGGTATTGCTATTTAGAGGAGCCCATATTGTGTGAGTATCCCATAGTTTTTTAAAATCTTTAATAGAGATAACTCTGTTATATAAAGTGCTATCCTTGCTATTTGTTAAGTAATCAAGTGATTCTGCCAAGTATATGTTCTTTTCGTCATATCCTACAACCGGAACATAATGCGTTAGTAAAGAACCTTGATAAGTCTTGATTATTGCGATAACCATATTACCATTACTAAGATCTCGTTGTATTTGGTCAATATTGCCAAGATGAAAATTTGCATAAAATCCTTCTTTTTCAATGTATTTGCAAATATTTTTTGCGTAAACATCGCCAGAACCGGTTTTCTTAAGTGCCTCATATATTTTCATTCCATCAGCTTCTTTTCCTAATGCTCTAATGGCATAAGCTGTAGCGTATCCTGCACATTCATGTTTAGTCTGTATATCAATGCGGTTGGAATTTTGTATGAAGTATGATGAAGGGAATTCTGTTTTGCTGATTCTCAGAGTTGGAAATCCAATTATTATTGCATTAATAAGTAATGTTACAAGAAAAATAGCAGCAATAGTTGTGACTATCACAAGAGTAGTCTTTCCAATTATGGAGGGACGTTCTGATGATTCATTGGAGCTCTTTTTTTTGTTTATTCTTTTTGTTTTGTTTGTAAACATAATTCGTCTAATTGCTTTTGTTCGATTGGAGCCGGTGCATCTAACATAACATCGCGTCCGCTATTGTTTTTAGGGAAAGCGATACAGTCGCGAATACTGTCTAAGCCGGCAAACAAACTAACCCAACGATCCAAACCATATGCTAAACCTCCGTGAGGTGGTGCTCCAAATTTGAATGCGTTCATTAAAAATCCGAATTGTTCTTGGGCTTTTTCAGGTGTGAAACCTAAAATCTCAAACATTCTTGCTTGTAACTTAGGATCGTGGATACGTATTGAACCACCACCTACTTCAACTCCATTAACTACCATATCGTATGCATCAGCCCTAACTTCTGCAGCATTGGTATCGAGTAGGGGAATATCTTCGTCTTTTGGATGAGTAAATGGGTGATGCATCGCCATAAGTCTGTTTTCTTCATCGCTCCATTCAAACATCGGGAAGTCAATAACCCAAAGACATGCAAATTTATTTTTATCTCTTAAGCCTAATTGATTACCCATTTCTAAACGCAATTCGCATAATTGTTTCCGAGTTTTATTAACATTATCGCCACTCATTATCAATATTAAATCGCCTGGATTTGCGTTCATTGCAACTTTTAGCTCTTGTAATTTCTCTTGTGTATAGAATTTATCTACACTTGATTTTACACTACCATCAGCTTCAACACGTGCGTATACTAAACCATTAGCTCCTATTTGCGGTTTTTTTACAAATTCGGTAAGATTATCCAATTGTTTTCTTGTGTAAACGGCTGCGTTATGTGCGCATATACCGCCAATATAAGCAGCATTGTCAAACACACCGAATCCGCATCCTTTTAAAACCATATCTAATTCTACAAACTTCATTCCAAAACGGAGGTCCGGTTTGTCACTCCCATAGTATTTCATAGCATCATGCCATGTCATTCTTGGAAATGTTTCTTTAAGTTCGATGCCCCGTAATGTTTTGAATAAATGTTTTGTCATTGACTCAAACAAGTTAATTACGTCTTCTTGCTCAACAAACGACATTTCGCAGTCTATTTGTGTAAATTCAGGTTGACGGTCTGCTCGTAAGTCTTCATCGCGAAAGCATTTTACTATTTGGAAGTATCTATCAAAACCACTTACCATTAGTAATTGCTTAAGAGTTTGAGGTGATTGGGGTAGTGCATAGAATTGTCCGGGATTCATACGACTTGGTACAACAAAGTCGCGTGCTCCTTCGGGAGTAGAACCTATTAGCATAGGAGTTTCTACTTCTAAAAATCCTTGGCTATCAAGATAACGGCGAACTTCCATTGTCATTTTGTGTCTTAACTCCAGGTTTTTGCGGACAAAACTACGACGTAAGTCCAAATAACGATATTTCATGCGTAGATCATCGCCTCCATCGGTATCATCTTCAATTGTAAATGGTGGTACTTCAGATGATGTAAGTGTGCGAAGTTTGTCTACAATAATCTCAATCTCGCCGGTTGAAATATTTGCATTTTTATTGCTGCGTTCTGATACTGTGCCTTCTATTTGTATAACGAATTCTCTACCTAGACGGTTTGCCTCTTCACATAGTTGAGCGTTTGTATTGTCGCTGAATACAAGTTGTGTGATGCCGTATCTATCGCGTAAATCTACAAATGTCATTCCACCCATTTTGCGAGTGCGTTGTACCCATCCCGCTAATGTAACACGGCTTCCTATATTTGTGTGGTTTAATTCTCCGCAGGTATTTGTCCTATACATAATATGCTGTTCTTATTTATTACTCCCAACAGAGCGCAAATATACTAAAAATTATGCAGAATGTTTTTTATAATTAGGGTCAATAAAAATCTTTGTGAGCAAATATTGCGATAAAGTTTTTATATCTATTGAATTATTTAAGATTTTTAGTTACAAATATTGTATCTTTATTGCGTAAATAAAATGTTACAGGCAAGCGTAGGACGACACGACCCGACAATAAAAATGAAATTTAAAGTATAAATGACAGAACAAATTGATATAGATTTTGACTTTCGACAAGACAGTAAATGTGGCGACCCTGATACGGACAGTCAAAAATTATATGAGGCCCACAAGTTATTATGGAGTAAAGAATTGCCAAACGGAAAAATATTTACTTTGGAAATTAAAGGTGATAGTTATGGCAGATTTCTAATAAAAAACAATTTGTGTATGAACTTGTCAAGTGACAGGATGTGTCCGCATTTTGACGGAAAATATAGCAATAAGTTTGACGGTTGGCTTTCTGACTTGGAAAAAGAAGAACTCAAACATAAAGTACGGACAATTGGTGGACATATAATTTTCCCCGCCCATAAAAAGAACGGCTTCACAATTAATCAAGCCAGAGGTGTTAGCAGAATAATTTGCGACAGGTTTGATTTAACATTGGAATGTATTAGACGTTTTTATCAGGACGAAGAAAGCCCACTTTTAAAAACCTTGACAAACTACAAAGACTTTTTTGACTTGTTTATTGATTTCAAAGGTTATGTGGACTTCTTTCATTTACAAGATTTTATTGACCAACAAGGACAAGTTGATTTTTCTTTACCGTTTGACAATTTCAACAGACCACCATTGCCTCAGACTATTGACGAATATAGGCAATACAAGGAGCATACAATAGATTTAATGAATAAAAGAAACAAAAGGATTTTAGAAAGTTTATACTATATCAATTAGGACTTTATGAAAGGTTTTGGAAACATAGGACGAAAAAAACACCAGCCTGTAACACGCGGTATAGTTAATTGCCGGTACAGTGCATATTCGAGCGGCACAGCTCGTATCAAAAGTAGTTGTAACTTGATAGGAAAGCGCTTCGAAATCGGCAACTAAACATACCGCCAAATGTTATGTGATATAATAAAAGACGACCAACATAAAATGATAGACCTAATCGGAGACATTCACGGACACGCAGACAAACTCGAAGAGTTGCTTCTAAAGTTGGGTTATGCAAAAATTAACGGAACATATTCGCATCCAGAGAGAAAAGTGTTGTTTGTTGGCGACTATATTGACAGGGGACCAAAAATTAGAGAAACACTTCAAATAGTTAGAGCAATGGTGGATAGTGAAAATGCAATTGCATTAATGGGAAATCACGAATACAACGCCCTATGTTTCCATTTCCAAGAAACCGAAGGTGGACACCTTAGAAAACACTTAATCAAAAATATTATTCAGCACTACGAGACACTTAAACAATTTCAAAATAGACAGAATGAGTATGAAGATTACTTAGATTGGTTTAAGACATTGCCGCTTTACTACGAAACCGACACTTTCAAAGCTGTTCACGCCTGTTGGGACAATAACAATATTGAATTATTGAGAAAGTCTTTAGTAAACGATAGATTGAATGATGAACTAATTTACCAATCGGTTAAAAAAGGAACAGAGTTAAATGAAGCCATAGACCAAACCCTAAAAGGCAAAGAAATGAAAATGCCAAATGGACTTTACTTCACCGACAAGGACGGCACAAAAAGAACAGAAATTAGAATCAAGTGGTGGGAAGACCCAACCGTGATGACTTACAAATCAATTAGTGTTGAGTCAATTGACAATTTACCAGACCAATCAATTGAATTATCATGTTTAAAGTCGCTTGACTTTTACAGCGACAATGACAAAAAAGTATTCTTTGGACATTACTGGCTTAAAGGAGAGCCAATTCTTTACAAGGAAAATATTTGTTGTTTAGATTACAGCGTTGCAAAAGGTGGTAAACTCGTTGCTTACCGACTAAATGGTGAAACAGTTTTAGACAGTAAAAACTTGACTTATGTTTGATAGAATTACATCACATAACACACATTTGACGCAATGGGGGCTGACTTCTTACAATCAAAAATCTGGCTACTATTATAGATTTGTGCTGGCTGACAGTTCCGTTTTCCAAAATCCCCCACTGCGCCAAGCGTGGGAACGTTAGGCGTTATGCAAAAAAGGTTTGCATATGTTTTGATTTTAGTAAAGAAAATTTGAAATGAATATTGAAAAAGCAACATTGATATATTTTTCGCCCACATTAAGCACAAAAAAAATATTAAATGCTATCATAAAGGGGATGAATATTGAAACAATAAATGAAATAAATTTAACGACAAAAAAGAATAGAGATAAATTTGAATATGATAAAAAAACTGATTTACTGATTATTGGTGTTCCGGTTTATGGGGCAAGAATTCCAAAAGATTTATATTCTTGTCTTAAAGCAATATATGGGAACAATACACCTGTTATTCTTGTGACAGTATTTGGCAATGTAAGTAAAGGATTTGCATTAAATGAGTTGTATACATTAGTTTCAAAAAGAGGATTTAAAGTTATAGCAATGGGAGCCTTCATCGGAAGGCACTCATTTGCAACAGAAAAAGCTCCTTTAGCATTTGACAGACCAAACATTAAAGATTTGCAAACAGCTCAGAATTTTGGTGAAAACATTATTCAAAAAATTCGATTTATTGATACCATTGAGAAGAAAGACATTATCCATCAATGTATTTCATCCAAAATTGTCGGTAATTTTTTTAATACATTTCATACTATTTTACCTCAGAACAGTAATAAAACGGTAATAAAAGAACCAATTATAGATTATGATAAATGTACTAAATGTAAAATATGTGTTAATGGTTGCCCCAAACAAGCTATAAATACTGACACATTGAAAATTGAGATGGATTTATGCATTGGTTGTTTCAGATGCGTAAGATTTTGTC
>MWBK01000079.1 GCA_002069025.1 Bacteroidetes bacterium ADurb.Bin302
AGCAATTGTCAGCATGTGCAGAATGCCATTCTTCATCATTATGCAGTACAGCAGAAAAGCAAGAAAAAATTATCGAAACCCTTACTGATGAAAAAAAAGTTGCTGTAGGAGATTTAGTAAACATAGTAGGAAAACAAAGCCAAGCATATACAGCAATATTAATTGCATTTGTATTACCGATGATCTTGATGCTTTCAGTTCTTTTAATCACAAAATTAATCGCTTTATGGTCTGAAACGTCATGCGCTTTAGCTGCATTAGGAACCCTTGCATTATTTTACGCAGTTTTATGGCTTTTTCGGAACAATATAAAAGCCAAATTTACGTTCCATATTGAAAATATATAAGTTATGAACAGCATAATTTTATCTTTAATTGTTTTAGGAGGTATCGGTCTTATTTCCGCACTCATCCTTTATTATGTATTAGCCAAATTCAAAGTAGACGAAAATCCATATATTGATAAAGTTGAAGCTTTACTACCCGGTGCAAACTGTGGTGGATGTAGTTTTGCCGGATGTAGAAATTTTGCAGAAAAATGCGTGTCATCAGAAAGTATGGATGGCCTATTTTGCCCTGTTGGTAAAGATGAAACGATGCAGTCAATAGCCAAACTTTTAGGCAAATCAGCGCAAATTGAAGAACCTAAAATTGCAGTAGTTCGTTGCCAAGGTAGTTGTGATGTCAGACCACGTACAAATATATACGATGGGGTTACATCTTGTAAAATTGCAAATACATTATACATTGGTGAATCAGGATGTCCTAACGGATGCTTAGGTTATGGAGATTGTGAATTTTCATGTCCTTTTGACAGCATACATATAGACCTTAAAACTAATTTACCGGTTGTTGATGAAGACTTATGTACCGCGTGCGGTAAATGTGTGGTTGCTTGTCCACGCGATATAATTCAGATAAGACGTAAAGGTCCTAAAAACAGACGTGTATTTGTATCTTGTATCAATCAAGAAAAAGGAGGCATTGCACGCAAATCATGCGCAGTAGCATGTATAGGATGTAGCAAATGTTTAAAAGAATGCGCATTTGAAGCCATAAGTATAACGAACAATCTGGCTTATATTGATGACAGTAAATGCAGACTATGTAAAAAATGCGTAGATGTATGTCCTACCAAAGCAATAGTAACAGCTAATTTTCCAATAAAGCAAGTCAAACAAGAAGATGAAAACGTTTAAAATTGGCGGAATTCATCCGCAAGAAAATAAACTCTCAATAAGTGTGAGAATTGAAAATGTTCCCATACCTGAGCAAGTAATAATTCCTCTTGACCAACATATTGGAGCTCCTTCTACCCCTGTTGTAGTAGTTGGAGATAAAGTTAAAGTAGGACAATTAATTGGTAAAGCTACCGGCTTCATGTCTGCAAATACTCATAGTTCGGTATCCGGCACAGTAAGCAGAATAGACACATACATTGATTCTTTTGGATATAAAAAACCGGCAATATATATAAATGTTGAAGGTGACGAATGGTTAGAAGGTATTGATACTTCAAATAAATTGCTTTATAATTGTACACTTTCATCGAAAGAAATCATACAAAAAATCAATGATGCAGGTATTGTCGGATTAGGAGGAGCTTGCTTCCCCACTCACATTAAACTGTGCCCACCGTCTAACTGTAAAATTGACACTTTAATTATCAATGCTGTAGAATGTGAGCCTTATTTAACTCATAATCATCAACTTATGATTGAGAAGGGTGAAGAAATAATTGTAGGTGTAAACATTTTAATGAAGGCACTTGAAGTAGAAAAAGCAATTATTGGAATTGAAGAAAATAAAGCTAATGCAATTGAATATTTAAAGAAAATAACACTATCAAACAAAAATATTGAAGTTGTAACACTTAAGACAAAATATCCACAAGGGGGTGAAAAGCAGTTAATACAAGCATGTACAAATCGTGAAGTTAAAAGCGGAGCTTTACCTGCATCAGTAGGAGTTGTAGTTCAAAATGTTGCAACAGTATACGCTGTATATGAAGCAGTTCAACTAAACAAACCACTTATTGAGGTTTTTGTTACTATCAGCGGTCCTGAATTATTACATCCGGGCAATTTTAAAATGAGAATAGGCACTTTGTTATCTGATGCCTTAAAAATGGCTGGTGGAATGCCTGAAAACACAAAAAAAATAATCGGTGGTGGTCCTATGATGGGCCGTGCTTTTTTAACTGCTGATATTCCGGCAACAAAACGTAGCTCAGGTTTATTGCTTTTACCCGAAAAACTAGCAAAAAGACTTGAACCCAGTACATGTATAAGATGTGGTAAATGTGTCTATGCATGTCCAATGGGTCTTGAACCATTTTTACTAGGTAGACTAAGTGAATTACAAATTTGGGATAAATTAGAAGAAAGCCATGTAACAGACTGCATTGAATGCGGAAGTTGCATGTTTACATGTCCAAGTCACAGACCTATTTTAGATTATGTTCGTATGGGCAAATCCGAAGTTATGTCTATCATAAAATCAAGAGCAACAAAATAATCATAGAACAATATTTGATTATTTCCTAATATAAACTTTGAATGAAACCTATTATTATTTCTCCTGCACCTCATATTCATAGTGGTGATTCTGTTGAAAAAAAGATGTATAATGTGTTAATCGCACTTATACCGGCATATTTGTCTGCATTATACTTTTTCGGATTAGGTGCTTTAATCGTCAGTTTTGTATCTGTTGCATCTTGCGTGCTATTCGAATACCTTATACAAAAATTCATCTTAAAAGTTAAACCCACAATTTATGATGGTTCTGCAATATTAACCGGACTACTCTTGGCATTTAACTTACCGTCAAACCTGCCATGGTGGATGGTTGTAATAGGTGCTTTCGTTGCAATCGGTCTTGGTAAAATGTGTTTTGGCGGTATAGGAAACAATCCATTAAATCCTGCCCTTGTAGGTCGTGTATTCCTATTAATATCATTCCCTGCAGCAATGACAACATGGCCTAAGCCACTACCCTTTTCTATGAATTATATTGATGCAGAAACAGCTGCTACACCGCTATCAATAATAAAATATAAACTAGAAGGGATGCCTTCACAAATGGACCTTTTAATCGGACAAATTGGTGGTAGTTTGGGTGAAATATCAGCAATCGCACTTTTAATCGGAGGTATTTATCTTTTAGCAAGCCGTACAATTACATGGCACATACCTGTAAGTATTATATCAACAATACTTGTTTTTACCGGTATAATGCATGCTGTTGACCCTGCAACTTACGCAAATCCATTAACTCAAATTTTATGTGGAGGTATATTATTGGGAGCTATTTTTATGGCTACTGATTATGTTACATCACCAATGTCACATTCAGGACAAATAATATATGGTATAGGTATAGGAATTATAACAGTAGTAATACGTTTATTTGGAGCATATCCCGAAGGAATGTCCTTTGCTATACTTATTATGAATGCTGTAACACCTTTACTTAACAATTATATAAAACCTAAACGTTTTGGAGGAAGGCAAAAATGAAAAAAGTAGAATCAAACTTTGCGGGAATGACTATTTCTCTAACTGTAATTAGTTTAATAGTTGGTGGATTGCTTGCTTTTGTAAATGATATAACAGCCGGTCCTATTAAAGAATCAAAACAACAAAATCAAAGCAAAGCTATCAAAGCAGTAGTTCCTGAATTTACATATATGGAGACGGATACTATTGAACAAATGATTGTATTCAAATGCTATAATAACAACAAACTTGTCGGAACAGCAGTAAATGCTGTTGGTCAAGGATTTGGAGGAGACTTTAATATAATGGTAGGTTTTAATGCCAATGGAGAAATATCAAATTATACTATTTTATCTCACAAAGAAACACCCGGACTTGGATCACAAATGGCTGAATGGTTTAAAGAAAAGAGCTCTATTATAGGTAAATCACCTAAAGAAGGTGATTTAAAAGTATCTAAAGATGGTGGCGATATTGACGCTATTACTGCTGCAACTATAACTTCAAGAGTTTTTTTGAACACTATAAATGAAGCATATAAAACATATA
>MWBK01000080.1 GCA_002069025.1 Bacteroidetes bacterium ADurb.Bin302
ATATGCTGTTGAATCAAAATCTTTTAAATTTCGAGTATCATTAAGTTGAGCAAGATAATAGCGAACTAACTGATCTTCAGACGCCGCCTCGGTTAGATGTTTGTTATTTAACTCATTCATGGGTCATCCTCGGCAAATTGCTCATCTATCCACTTGTAGCCACAGGATTTATTTTAGTATCAAAGTTCTCTTGTAATGCCTTGTTAAATTCAGTAAATGTCATTTTAATACCTCTAAACAATCCAAATATTCCGTGGTTTTAGGTGAGTAAATGTAGGATCCAATAGTTCCTGCAATTCCTCATGAGTTACATTAAAAACACACCAGCTGCATTTAGTATAATGTTCCCATGAAATATCACAACAGTGAAAACTACACCAATATGAATCATACCCATGATCACCATGCTCGCATGATGAGAACTTGCAAGTTCTACATGGGCGCGATTCTCGAATCGAAACGTTAGTTATGCTCATTATCTATCCTCCAAAAATATAACAAATCCCTTTTCTATACATTCCGCTGCACTTACATACGATTGCCATACCGGATCTGCCCTCGGTAATAATTTATACCGAAGGCATCTCTCCCGCATATGACAATTCTCACCATTACATAGCGAATAATCAACCATATACTACCTCAAATTATGAACCCAGTCCCAATATCGGGAATGCAATTCAATAAAAACAATCGAAAACAGAATCCCACCAATGCACCCAATGGTAATAGCAAATAATTGAGAATGCCTGACGGGAATTAGTGCCAGAAAGCCCACTTCTTTAGATGTGGGATGAATGGCACTTGTATATTATCTGGCAGAGGTATAATTATATACTTTCCAGACAACATTTAATATAATATTAAATGCAACATATAACAATGGTTTCAAAACTATCTGATGCTGATAAATTAGAATGTGTTAAATTATACAATGAAGGGAAATCATATAAAGAAATTTCACAAATGTATAATGTATCAACACAAGCAATATGGGAAATAGTGAACTACCCCTCCCTGCTACTATGTAGCGAGGAAGGGGCTTCCTACGAGTGTAATCTCTAACGAGATACCTGTTTTTCGTAGATTATCAACAAACTGTTGATAGCCAGTCCACATGGCATCCTGTGATATCATTATAATCACCAATAATATACAGATCTTCAATTTCATACCTGTAAGGTTTGAGATCTTGTATAATTTATATTTATTTTCAAAGAAGATAAATCTTTTGATACAAGCGCCTTTCACCCCCACCCTGATACCGAGGATGGGGACTTCCCGGCGCTAAAGTTAAATCGTAGAAATGTGAAAATGCGTTCTCAACATGAAGTTCAACAAAAATATAGATGTGATGAAACTTATTTTGACAATATAGATTCGGAATCTAAAGCATATTTCTTTGGTTTATTATATGCTGATGGTTGTAATCTTGATAGTAGAAATAATATCACTTTATCATTACAAGAACAAGATAAACATATTCTTGACACAATGACCCAACTAATACAACCAGAGAAACCATTACAATTTATTAAACTAAATGATAAAAATCCTAATTGGAAGAATGCATATAGAATTGTTATTGTTAGCAAACATATGTGCGATACATTAAACAATTATGGATTAGTTCCTAGAAAATCATTGGTGAAGAAATTCCCTGATATTATACTAAACTCAAGTGAAGATATTATAAAGCATTTTATTAGAGGATATTTTGATGGTAACGGATCTATTTCAACATCACAAAAATATATGACTATTTCGTTATCATTTTCATCAACATTAGATATATGTAATTTTATTAATAATATTTTTATGCAACATATATCTGGGTTAATTTATAACATTGAAATATCCCATAAAGAAAGGAATGTAAACAATTATAATTTGCGATATTCATCAAAAGATTGTATAAAAGAGATATATAGATATATGTATGAGAATGCATCTTTCTATTTATATCGCAAAAATGCTGCTTTCAACATAGCATTGCGATCAGATAGCATTGGTCGATCCATTGCAGAAAGAGATGTAATGGAAGGGAGCACTGATACCCCTAAAATGGAAATGGTTCTTGAAAGCGAATCAACCATAGAACCCCACGCACTTTAGTCGTGGGAGTATGTCAGCAGTTATACCACACATCTTATGCTTACTCTCACAATATGGGTGAGAATCCCAACACACTATACAAGAAAACATGCGATTAGATATCATATCTATCCCTCTTTTATAGGAAAATGAAACTTACACGGAACAATCGTACTACATTGGATTTCATATATCCCCAGAGCCACATTCCAGCGAGTGATCCCCTTAAATTCATTGCACTCCGCACACTTTACTACATCTTCAATCTTAACCCTACATAACGTCATTACCAATCAGCCCTCCTTACATGTAAAGCAAAATTAATCCCATCAACATACCCTTTACGATATTCTAAACTTCGATTAACATCTATGCCCGGATGATAATATTCATAATGTAATCGCCTAATGAACCACGATGGCAGTGTATCAGTTGGTGCTGGGCACCGGGTATTCCAATTTTTTATCAAAACGGCAGGGTAATCTAAGTATGTCTGAATACAGCAATCTGGATCAGAACACTCTATCATACCTAACCCGGAAGATTCTACTCGCAATTTGACTAAGTTACCACACCGAGGACACACATCCATCTTATCCATTTTATCACATCATTTATATGACAGCCAGTTAGTAATTAATCTTTGAACCTTGACAAGATTAACTTCTGCGCATTTACTGTCTAGCCGTTTAATATATGATGAATGAAATGATAATTCTTTCTGAAGGTTTCGATAAATTTGCTCCATATCAGTTTTAATCATCGTTACAAATTCAGGGGTAACTCCATTAACCCATAAATCATCTTGAAATACCCACGTATAACGAGAGAACGGATTACGAGGGCTCATCCGCATTTTTAATCCCACGTAAATTGGATCCCCAGTAACATTTACAGTAGTATAAAACTCATAGAAATTAGTCTTAAATTCAGATATGTTATACTGTTTACCCTCATATCTCAAGAGGGCACGTTTCATCCTAATAATCTGTTTTATCATTAATTGTGTTTCAATGTCTTTTAGAACCATGATGCATTCCTCTGGTTAATTAACTGTAGAATACCTATCATAATACATAATCCCCCGAAAAATGGAAAAACTGCCTGATCAATGAAGAGTAAAATATGAAAAACCGTATCAGAATTATGTGTAAATATCAGAGTCCAATAATATATTGACCCTTTTAAACTGAACAAAAATAATAGTATTCCACATGCAATATAACACTTACCGTGTCGTAGCATCGTACACAGTCATCTCCTTTAGCATTTCTGCATTCCAGCACGCATCACACACTCCCACTTCACCATCTTCAGAGTAAATGTATAACTCTGCATAATCTTGTAAACAATAAATACACTGTGTCATAGTCTATCACCTTGTGAACTACCAACAACTAAAGTAGTTGGCTTCCTAATTCATTGATCTCTGCTTACATCTCATATTTCAGAGGGAGAAGTCTTACGTGATCTCCAAAGGCTTAAATTCAGGCAGTACCTGCCTTACATACTAAATCGTTTATTTTATAAACATTTAATCCTGCTGTATCCCACTACTAAAGTAGTGGGTTTTAGCAGGCAATGTTCACATAAAAATAATAAAATAGAAAAGTTACTTTGATGCGTTCAAAGCATTTACTGCATCATCGAGAGGCATCATTTGATTACCAATAGTGCATGCGATTTCATCAACCACTGCAATTGTTAATCCAGATTTATTAAGAACTACATACGCATGATCAAATCTTACCGAGGCAGAACCTTGCTCCGTAATTATGAAATTTTTAGTATTACCACCATCAGATTCTAATGTTAAGACATACTGATTACTTTTTACACTATATCTTTTAGAGAATAATGAATGATTTAACCGCAATCTTACTAGAACTACCTCACCGTGTAATTCTATAAACCCTGCAATACTAGATACTGCAAGCTTTTGTTCTTCTTCAATCTCACGAAACAGGAACTTGCCAAAAACCGTATACAGCAAATGATCAATCAACATATCACCATTATGAGACTACACCATTATATCTATCTGGTATATATTTAAATCCTGCGGTTCGATCATGAATAAACAGATCCCGAACCACTGTGGATGAAACATGCGGGTAATTTGTTATGAAATACATATATCCAAAATCTGATTCTTTCAAATCATAATTAACCAATTGCATATTTATTTCATACTCAAGATCATTTCCATTCCGAAGCCCTCTAACCACGGTAACATACCCATATGGGTAATCAGTCGTTACATGATCTACAAATAATCCTTCGAACTCCCGAACCTCATGATAAGGGAGGATATCTGCTATTGGAATCATATGAGATGCTGATGCAGGGGTAGCAATAATCACTTTATCAAATACCCGTTCTGCCTGTTCCAACACCGACATGTGCCCAATATGAAATGGATTAAATGAACCCGCATATACCCCGATAGATGGTATATATCCCTCTACATATTTCCAATATTGATTAATAAATCTTTCATCAAACCACCCCGTTCGCTCAAGTAATACAACAAAATCGAGATGTGCTGATACAAAAATATCATATGGTACAAATTGATATTCACGTAAAATTAATTTATAATTCCGTATCACCCTCCCTATATCCTCTTCAAAAAACGGACGCAAATCACATGATATAAAGAGATCAATCAGTTTACGAGGGGCACCGCTACATTCGCAGGGTAACTTAGAGTATAATCGTGGATCTGAATACTTTATGACCTCAAAAACCATCTGTGCAATCTCCGGAGCCATATGCACATTACACTTTTCTATATCTTCTGTGAATAAATCTGCGCTATCCCTTTCATTGGTCTCACTCTTTGGGTCATATATTGCATCATGATATAATGCAGCCATATACAGAACGTCTCGCTGCACTGCATTAATCTCATGCTCATCAGCCATAAGATCAATCATTGAACAAATGGATAAGATATGAGATTTATTATGGTAATACCGAAAGGACTCATCATATCGCCTGTATACCATATCAAAAGTTTCAAAATCTTTAAAGTATGATTTTAATATATGGTATATTTTCATACAAATCGCTCCTCATTCCCATGGTAATCCCAATTAGGAATCTTTACCCGAGCAAACATTTCAAGCCGAGGGACATCACCATATAACATCTCTAACCGCTCCCGTACTTCGTCAGGCTTTTGTGAGTGCTCACGAATCGGGGATATAACAGTTGATCTCACTGATGCTGATACCCGCTTAAGCCCTTTCCCTCGAACACCAAGAATAACATACTCTGCATTACTTCTAGTATGATTTCCCATTCCCATAAAATCACCCCGTGTTATTATATTACCTTCATAATTTACAAAGGTACATAACATTACTGGTTCACCCGATTTCATAGAATTTTGTATATTATTTTTATTTGTTTTTATCCATGTAAATGCAATAGTCTTATAAGTATATCCCCAAGACTCCATTAGAATACAGGCATCCGGAAACATCGGCCCGGTAGTCCACATATATAAAACTGAATCAGGATCCGATATACTCTTAATTTCCATTCGCATATTTACTAAATCCACCAATGATAAGCATGGATATTTGAATTCCGCCCCCCTATGCCCAGCAGATGCTTTATCTTTATATGACCATGGAGGATCACAATATATCAATTTATATGTCATCAATATCATTAAATTTCATTTGCTGGATAACTTCAGCCCCGTTACCAAATCCACATATAAATACACCCGGAGTTACCGCACGCCCGGAGGTATACCGAGCTCTAAACATCGGACTACAAAAGCCTTTAGATAAACAAAACATTTTGATACATGGTGCATTTAGATGCCCAAGCAAAAACAGCACCGTAACTATACCATACTGGGATTCATGATACGCTTTTTCTATCCACTTCGGATACGATTCAATAGTCGGGGGATTAATGAAAGTATTACCATAGGTATGCCAATCTACTGTTAATCCATTAATCTCCTCAGTCAGATATACATCGCACAAGTGATGTTCAGGATCTGCAGCTGCGTCCAGTTTAAACTGAAACACATCATCCAACCGTTTATATACCGCAACTGGCGTATACAAATAATGTAATGTGGTCATATATTTACCTCACAAAATAATAATTAGATAGAGGTATCCGGTAACGGACACGTATCAAGAATTGTATCAGGAGATTTAATTTTTTGCCGGGTAACTAGGCATTCGAATCGAACCTCCCCACTTGATATCATAAGTTCATCCCGAATCATCACATGATTCGGACATGCTATACAACAATCAACCTTCCTTTGGTATAATTTTCCCGTCATACTCAAGACTCCGCAATAGTGCTCTGGCAGATAACGAGATCGGTATCAACATGTGCTTCTACCCAATCAGTGAACTACCCAATAATATGTCAACTACCCCACCCTGCTTACGCGAGGATGGGGCTTGAGGTAGATCGAGGATCTAACTCAATTTAATTAGT
>MWBK01000081.1 GCA_002069025.1 Bacteroidetes bacterium ADurb.Bin302
TTTCAGGAGTTATTATAACCTTATCTTTTTTTGATTTCACATCTACATCATTTCCGAAGCTGTGATCAAACATATAGAAGAACTCCAATGTATTGAATGCATCTAATCGCCATTCCAAACCTAATCTGTACTGCATTTCATCAATCCATTGATTAGTATATTTGGTTTGATTTAAAGGGTTAAACATTTCTACAGATAGATATGGCTTTAAAGGCTTAGAAAAAAAATCATATTCTAATTTCAAGCGAGTTCGCAAATACATTTTAGGGTTCACAACCTCGTTTTCATTATATAATGAATCGGTTCTAAAAGTTGTTTGAAAACGCTCACGCAGACTAAGTGTAAAACGATTAAAAGATATAGAACCTGTGGCATGAGCTACTGCTCTGTGTCTAAAATCCCAATATGATACATAATCAGTCTTTTTCCTACCGTCTTGATATAAAATCATGAACGAATATGCTCCTCCGAATTTGAAGTAAGAGTTCACTCTATACGAAATATCAAAGGTAGAGTAGAGTCTGTCAAAAGTACAAAAATTATTACGCATTCTGGCTTCTTCTTCCAAACTCAAACTCAATCCTTTTACAGGGTTGTATTGGAAATCTGCACCTACACGCAATCTAGCCTCTGTAGAAGACTCTTCATCTGCATATTCTATGGTTTGCGCCATAATAGGCGTTAGGCACATCAGTAAAAATATATATACTAAACTATTTCGCTTCATCCAACGAATTGATTCGTTTTTGTCAAAGTATCAATAGTGTTATTTTCACCTTTCCCTAGTTCGTAATATAATTTGATAAAAGCCACATCACGTAAGAAATCAATGTGACCTATTTCCAACTTCTCAATTTTAAAGCCAACACGTTTTTCGATATCAGCGATTAATTCTGCACGTCTTTCGGGAACTATAAGTTCTATTCTTTCGTAAAGAATAAGTTTTGTTGAAGTATGTTTTAAAAAGCGTTGCTTTTCTACAAACGCAATAACCAATACAAATAGAAGGTTTGCACAAACCAATTCAGCATAACTAACGGCCATTGCCAAACCATTAATTACAGCCATACCGGTAATTACAAATAGATATGTCATTTCACGAATAGGCACAGTTTCCGTTCGATATCGTATCATTCCAAAAATAGCAAATAAACCAAGTGTAAGACCGATTTGCATATTAACATTCTCCATTAACACAATTAGCAAGAACATAGTTGTGTTAAACAACAAAAATGTTGCATAATAATCTCTGCGACGGCTCTTTTTATAATAGAAGAAACGCACTATGATCCAACACATTAGCAAGTTGAATGCAAAACGTATCAACAATTGAGTTAAGCTTACTCCGTCAAACAATGGTACTCCTAAAAAATCTAATGCTGCAGTTGCATCTGCACCGGTTGTGCCAAATTCTTCTGCAATGGTAGGATCAAATTCAGGGAAATCATTCATAATCGTAATTGTATTTAATTCTTGGTTAATTTATTTAGAAAAATCACTTTCTTTTTAAATCTATTGTATTTTGCATTAGGATTAGTCAATACAGTTCCTATGCAATACTTACTTATTCTAATTTGATGAATGTTCATATCAGACAAAATTTTTTTCATGGGCGAATATACTAAACCATCTTGTTTTAATTCAATAATCATTACATCAGGCAACTCGGCTGTAAGTTTTGTTTGTTCATTTTCAAAACGCAAATTAAAATCGATAGTCAATCGTTCTGTTCTTGCATTATTTACCAATGTTATTCTGTTAAATATAGTACGCACTTGAGGTTTCAGTGCATCTATTTTATATATCACCTGATTGTCTAAGAAATTAATAGCTTCATCATTATGTGTAAAATCATCAAAATCATCAACTGAGATTAAAATCCTTTTTTTCTTTGTACGCCCCTTATTATTTTTATGTTTAACCTCTAAAAAAGATAAAGACGAATCAATGTATGTACGTGTTCTTACTTTATCCCGTTGCAATATTTTATCATGATGCCTTAGATACATTTGTAAATCAGGAGTATCAAAATAAAGAGTATCGTATGATGCAACAGGCGAATTATCAATTACTTGTACACGGTAATCAGAAATAGCTCTTGATAGTAAATCAGGCAAAAGTCTAAGCTGTGCTGAGAATTTTGTATCGACTCTATTCATTAATTTAACGGATTTCATTTCTGTCAAATCAATGGTAACCATATCTTTCCACAAGGGTAAAGCTAATACTGATTCTTTACTTATCATTTGGATTCGTCTTCAAAAATATATTCGAAACTTTTCATTGAATATAATTTGCCATTAGGCATATAATTGTACTGCTTTTTCTTAGTACCATCGACATTATACTCATATTTACGAATACGATATGCCTTGTTTCGACCATCATATACAACTTCTTTAGTTACTTTTCCATTCCCTGATTCTTCATAAAAGAACACAACACGCTCGCGCATACCATAATTGGCATACTCAATTTCTTCTATTTTTCTACCCTGATCATCGTAAGTAGTAAGGTGATCAAGCCAACCATTTCTGCCTTTTGAATCTTTATTCCACTCTTTTACAACTAAATTTTTGTGACGTTCTCTTTTTGCTATCGTTTCAGGAGAAAGTTGTGCGAACGACGCAATCGAAGTTGCAGTCAGAAGAACTGACAAGAATAATTTATTCATATATTTAATCTAAGGTTATGTTTATAATTATTAATCCGTAAAGATAAATAATTTTTTATTCAAAAAAAACATATAATGAAACATATTAATAAAGCGTTTCAAAATCATATAGATCTCGAAACGCTTTATTAAAAAAAACTTTATATCAACGATTATATTATTTCTTAATTAAATGCAAACTTGTACCATCTGTGAAACGTAAGTAATATGTTCCCTTTGATAAACCTGACAAATCAGCTTCTTGTCCGACTGATTTCAAACATACGCGTCCTAAAGAATCATATATTAAAAACGAAGAATCATTGCCAATAATGTTGATTAAGCCATTGGTAGGATTCGGATAAACTATAATATTTGATGCTTCTTGAGTAGATGCTTCTGTCGACAATTTCATTGTATATGAAATATCATCGGAAACCACATCGCCTCCTGCATACATCCATTTTCCTGCGAATGTAGTTGTTTTTCCTAGAGAATATGTAAACGTCTTACTAATTACAGTACCTGCCGTACCAACATACTCTGTAAAGCCATCTGTCTTATCAAAAAGCACCGGTACCAAACCTGTAAATGACCCTGGATTTGTTACGGTAAGTGTAACCGTCAAAGAAGTCCCTGATTGTGAGAAGCTATAACTATATTCCAAATCTCCGGCTTTGCCTGTACCGCTTTCTCCATCTTCTTCATCATCTCCACCGCCTGTTATTGTTATACCAGATACAATTTCATCATCAAATGCACTAGTCCAGTCTCCGTCTACAGGACGAATATCACATTTAAATACATAATCTGCTGCTGGTGTAGGTGCTGAGGCTAAATTAATTGTAACAGGAACAACTCCTGAACCGGCTTCAACTCTTGCATGTGATTCACCTCCGGGATATACAGTCCATGTGCCTGTGTTATCAAATAAACAAATCCATATATCACGAGCCTCGGTAGCAGTATATTTAATATTTAGAGTGTAGTTTGATTCACTTTTAATAGAATTCGATAAATTATCGAATTCTACCTCATCGGTTTCAATAGGATCTACCTCACCACCAGGATCATTTGCGAATCCACCTATTGTTACCCTAACCTTAGATGGTTTATTCATATACAATGTTGCAGATTGATCAAATGTATCATCATAAGCAAAAGCATAACTCTTACTATCTGTACTCACATCCGATTGATGAAAGAACCATACATACTTGTTATATTTATTTGCTTTAAAATAATTATTAAAATCGCCCCAATCTTGGGTTGCTCCATCTGCAGCATTCGGATTAATAATTCCACGTGTAATTGCACCACTAAATTGTGCTTGTAATGCTTTGCTTTGTTCATCACCTTCTGCCAAACAACCTTTACCTTCAATCACTTCTTGAGTATTAGGCTTACGTGATATAGTTGCTGTAACACCATTAAATGCACCAAATTCACCTGTCATAGTCAAAACACCATTATTAATACGTCCGCGCCAAATCCCCCTCTCTCCTTGATTACACACTAATTGTTTGCTTGAAAAGGCTGACCATATTTGATCTATGTAATTCTGAAAATAACTGGCAGATGCTCCTCCTTCTTTAAACGAAGTCAATTTTGAAGGTTGTTCTATTATGCCACCTAAGTTGTCGGCAGTAATAATTTCACGATAACATGCAGCGAAATCAGGATCAGAACCTAACTGATTATTCCACTTGTTAATCATATCAGAATAATTCAGTAAATCACCATTTTTTACATATGCTTCTTTACCATATACATCAAGACCCCATATCTCAGCACCCATAGAATACATATAAGCATCTACACGAGTTGTATTAATCCAAAATCCATTGTCAGCTTTTGAAAACTCAATATTTTCAAAACGTATTCCGGTATTTGGATCTGACGGATTATTCAAATCAACTCCCGCGTAGCCACCTGTTGCGTGAAAGTGTATATATAAAGGTTGATTAAACGAGATAAACATACGACAAGCATGAACTTTTGGCATATACACAATTTTAGATTTTATATCACTAAGTTTTGTGAATATGTCAGCGTATCCCCAATCTCCTGCAGTTTTATGAATCGTATTATAACTGGCATTCATAGGCTTTATTGCCGGATTTGCTGAAGTATTCTCAGAAAAATCTATCCATATATCGGTACCATTTTGTTTTCCGACCATAGCAATATAAATTTGATCGTCAGAAAAAACAGAATTATTAAGAAATTCAAAAGGGAAAGTTTCTTCTGCTCTAGCAAAGACAGAAAACAGGCATAGGCATGCCGTAAAAAATAAATGACTTAGTTTCATTTTTATTTGGTATTAAGATTCGTTTGCAAGTTATGAATTTATAACATACCGCAAACGTTTCCCACTACATCTAAAATACTACAATGAAAAAATGTGGATTATAACTATGAAAACATACAATACATCAATAGTACATCAATCGGAGATTAATCAAGCATCAAAACCTTGAATTACGTACTTTGCATACTCTTTAGCTCCAAATAAAGATAGGTCTCTGTAGTTTCCGCATTGTATATCGTTTGCAGCAGGTATTTCTGTCGCCAATAATACCTTATTTAATGCAGAAATTAGAGCTTTTTGTACTTCTTTTATGTCGTGCTCGTCCCATACAATAAGATAGAAGCCTGTACGACAACCCATTGGAGATAAATCAATCACGCCTTGTATTTCCTCTCTTATATAACCGGCTAAAAGATGTTCTAATGCATGAATAGCAGCAGTAGGAATAGATTCTTTATTCGGTTGCGTAAAGCGTAAGTCAAATTTTGTTACAATATCGCCATTGCTACCTATTTGAATACCACATTTACGAACAAAGGGAGCTTTAACCTTTGTATGATCCATCGTAAAACTTTCTACTGTTACCATATACTTAAATTTAATTATGCAAAATTATCGAAAATAATCGAAAAGCATACATGATTTATAATATTTGCGCTTAACAAAAAGAGTCCGGCATAACTGCCGAACTCTTTAAAGAATCGAACAAGCATTCGATTCAAACTATTAATGTAACACAAATCACTTAGCTTTCAAAACTTTTTCTATTACAACATTCCCATCAGCAGTTGTAACCTTCAACAAATACACACCTGCCTTATTACATTGAATTATTGCATTATCTGAAGATGCTATTGTCTTGCCGGTCAAGTCACATAAATCAAGTGCTTTTACTTCTACACCCACCACATTGAAACCATTATTTGAACTTATAATAAGCATGTTTAGATTTGCAGTTTCGCAAACTGATGTTGGAAGTTGAGACTCGCTATAATTACCTGCAAAGTCATAAGCTTTCACTGACATCGTTGTAAATGTTTCAGGCAAAGTATATTCATAACTTTCTTCATTTAAATCTAATATCGTTGCTACATCGTCGCCATCTATGTTTACTACATATTTTTCAACTTCACTAAGAGCATCAAAGCAAGGAGGCCATGTTACAGAAGTACCTGTGTTTTGTAAGTTTGGAAGTGTAGGAGCCACAATATCTGCTTGACCATAATCACCTATCTTATAATCAAAAACCCCTGTAAAGAAGTTACCACTATTACTTGACCAAAATACGTTCCATTGAACAGTAATAATAGCACCCTCTGTTAGTGGCTTTTCACCTATAAAATCAGTAAATGATACAATAGCAGAATTTGCAAGTTCAGGATCTTCATTATAAACATTACTTTCCAATGAATATGACACTCCATCTATTTTAACAGTGGGAAGAAATGCCGACTTTTGTTCTGACCAAAATGTTCTATTTTGGTTTCCTGTCGGTAATTTATCACTTATTGTTGTACATCCAAGAGTAAGTGTTTCTCCGTTATATTGAATAATTGCAGCCAACTCACCACCAGGAATTTCCGGTTTTAGGGTAGTATTGTAATTAAAATTGTCGCCATCAAAAACATTAGAACGGGAAGCAGCCTTAAATGGCACTTGAATTGAATTACTTGAACGATTGCCTGCTAAATCCATTGCAGTAATAGTTAAGTTATACACATTACCCGGTTTAAATGACGTAAAGTAATATTGACCCGTACGGAATGCATTAACAGGTTCTTCGCCGCCTGTAATCTCATAGTAAACGATAGTATTATCTTGACCATCCAAATCCAATATTATACTATTATCACTTCTACCAATAAATTCTACACCATTTAATACGGGAAGTTCTGTTTCAGGAGCCACTGCACCACCCATTAAATGCTTAATTGGTTTACCCGACATTTCACCTTCTGTAATTACATTATTAGACATTACCCATTCACCATCTATATTATATCTGCAATCAATAGTTATAATTTTACCATTCAAAGAATTATCAGATGTTTTAACATAGAAGTACTTTCCATCAGGACTAATTTTTCCGGCAGGTTCAAAACTACCACTTCCTGCAGGTGTTAGATAAGCTGCAGCTCCAATAAAAGTTTTATTAGGATCTGTTGGCTCCATATAAACTTCTAATGTGCTTTCGGTGCTCTTAAGCACAAAGCGTATATCATTTGCTACACCATAAGATATTTGAATGAAACCGCCTGTTGTAAAGTTTACTTCGTAAGGAGTTCCGGCATTACCACTAAAATCGCGTGGTGTTATAGTTAAATTATACTCAGTTGAGCTTATTAAATCATTCAACACTACATTGTCAAAGAAAAATATTTCGTCAATTCCGTGTTCAGCATCTGTAACTTCGTAATAATATTCAGCACAATCGCCTTTTGAAACACTAATTGCAAGGTTTGCAGATGTTTCTTCGATATTTTGTACAACACATTCTGTAATTTGAGGAGCTAAAACTTCTGCAGGATTTGCATTATTATTAACCCCCATTGTATAAGCGAAGCATTCTGTTTCTGCAAATCCTCCAGGTTCAGCAGCTTGGAAGAAAGTCATTAAGAATGAATCAGGATCAGGATACGAGTTTGCCGAACTGCCGTACGTAACAGCTGTTCCGGTAACTCTGCCTACGAGATTATTTTCTGTTTTTTGATTTGTAGCTGACCAATAACGTAATTGTGATGCCCAACTAGCTCCTCCTATTTGAGCATTTGCCAAATTGGTACATGCCCATACTTTGTTTCCCTTAGAAACTATCTTATAAGATAAGATAAGGTAATGAAATCATCACCATTTCTTTTCACTGTTAAAGGATCAACTGATTCAGTATTATGTTGATCATATAACATTAAATCGCTGCCATAGGCACTGCCTATTGGGACAACAGCTTGCGCAGCAAAGCTTCCTAATATAAGTGCTGACAAACTTAAGAGTAAATGTTTTGTTTTCATATAGTATGTGTTTAAATGGTTTATACAGCAAAGATGCAGGTTATTTTCAAGGAAATCAAATTTTATTATCCTACAATATTACGACATTATACTTTATCTAATACGACAAATATTCTCAAAATAAATATTAATATATTAATAAACAGACTATTAACTACAATACTTATGCAGTAATCTTTTCATGTTAATGTTATTAACTTAGAATAAATGCTATAACTTTGCAGTTAATCAATCAATCAAAACGTATGAAAAGATTATTAATTGCTGCATTGTGCATTCTATTTCACGCGAACGTTTTCGCTGCATGGAATATTCCTGTTGAAAACTACAAACAAAAAGACTACAACGCAGGAACCCAGAACTGGCAAATTAAACAACAAAAAAACCAATGGATGTATTTTGCCAACAATTACGGTTTACTTGAATTTGATGGTCAAGAATGGCAACTATATGGAATATGGAGTTCTTCTGTAGTAAGATCAGTAGAAATTGTGCCCGAAGATAGTGCAATCTACGTTGGTGGCACAAATGAGTATGGCATTTTCAAACCTACCCCAACAGGTAAACTTGACTTCAAACCTATGTCTCGCAATATTCCTGATGAATATAAAAATTTCGGACAAGCATGGAATCTGCATTGGCAAAACCCATATTTATATGTACAAACAGACAAATACATTTTTAGACAAAATAAAAGTGGAGATTTTTCTGTTATAAATCCGAATGCACACATATTTTGTTCGGCAATGATTCGTGATGCTTTATTTGTTGCCACTGACCAAGGTGTATATTTAATTACCGGCACTCAATTAAATGCTTTACAAGGTTCAGAACTTTTGCATGGTAAAGTTATTAAAGCAATTCGCGAATATTCATCAAATAAAATTTTAATCGCTACCGATTTTAATGGTATATATGTTTTTGATGGCGATGCTATTAAACCATTTAAAACCTCAGTTGATAATTTTATAATTAATAATCAATTGATGGATATGGTCGTAAATGACAATCACATAGCCTTTGGTACAATTTTGAATGGTGTTGCTGTAACCAATCTTGATGGTAATGATGCTATTTATATTAATACAGAAAATGGACTACAAAACAATACAGTTTTAAGTATGAGTTTTGATAAGTCAGGAAATTTGTGGTTGGGTCTGGATCACGGTATAGACCGTGTTCTACTAAATTCTCCTATACAATATTTATACGGAAGCGTAGATTCTAAAGGAGCCGGTTATACATCATGTATATATAAAGACAAACTATATCTAGGCACTAACCAAGGTCTATATGTTACGCAATATCCTTTTAAAAGTAATGAGAGAAAAACTCAATTATCACTGGTAAGAAAGATTTCCGGCCAGGTATGGAATTTATCAGTAATAAACAATACTTTATTTTGTTGTCATAACAGAGGCTTATACATTATTAATAATCAGGATGGAAGGCCTATTGATTCTCGTGACGGATATTGGTTAATAAAACCTATGCATAAGCACTCCAATATGGCTATTGCCGGATCTTACAATGGTTTATACCTACTCAAAAACGAATTCGGTCAATGGCGCATAAGTAATATTATTAAAGGATATACTTCATCAACACGTATGTTTGAATTAGACAAGAATGATAACATCTGGATTTTATCAACAAGAGGTGTAGAACGCTTGATTTTGAATGATAAACTTGATTCTTGCACAGCGAAAGTAATGAAAAAGTATCCTAATAATGGCTATTGCTCAATTTTACCATGGGAAGACGAAATTATTATTTGTAGCAATGGTAGCTGCCAAATGACCGACATTAATAGTAATTTGGTTGATTCTGTAGATTTTTTCAATGAAATACTTGATGGAGAAAAACTTTATTCTGCTGTAAAAAAATCAGACAATAAAGATGTTTGGTTTATGTATGGAGACGTATTGAAAGTCAGAAAATACGATCACAACGCTATGCGATACGAATCAAAAACTACAGAAATATGGGATTATCCGAATCTTTATATCGGAGGTTTTGAGCATCTTCAAATACTTAACAATACAGAAGCTATTGTTGGATGCACCTCCGGATTTGCCATGGCTAAGCTCAATACTGTGCTTCATCCAAACCAAGGTGTATGGATGAAGCCTACTATAAGAAAACTAATTTCAACGAATCAAAATGATACTATAATATATGGTGAATCATATCCTAAAATTAAAAAAGACATTGAAATTAAATACAAAAACAATTCTTTACGCTTTATAATTGACGGATATGATAATTATAACGAACATGTATTATACTCTTATTGTCTATCCCCTATTGAATCTGATTATAATAAATGGATACGCAGTAACACTAAAGAATACACTAACTTAAGTGAGGGAACTTACACTCTAAAAATTAGGACTATGTCTGCAGCATCAGGTCAAACTGCAGAAAACAGTTTGGAATTTACAATACTACCACCTTGGTATCGAACATGGTGGGCATACTTATTGTATTTAATTCCTATTATGTACATTATATATTTAGTATACAAATATTTTAAACATCGCGTGGAGAAAGGACGCCTATTATTAGAACGCCGGAAAGATTCTGAGATGCAGAAGCAACAGCTTAAATATGCAGAAGAATCGCACGAACGCGAAAAAGAAATTTTACGCCTACAGAACGAGCAAACTGAAATAGAATTAAAGAGCAAGAGCCAAGAATTGGCTAATATGATGCTCAGCCATCTTAACAAGAATGAAATTTTAACCGAAATAAAGAAGGATTTAAAAAAGATTCTTGGCGATTTACATGGCAGTAATGCAGAACAAATATCAAGGAAAATAATTGTTTTACAAGGTAAAATAACACAAAACATTGAACAAGAAGTAGATTGGAACAAATTTGAAGAAAACTTCGATTTAGTTCATTCACAATTTATTCAGAAGCTCATGAAAAAATATCCTATGCTTAATAAAAAAGAACGCAAATTATGTATTTATGTAAAAATGGGATTGTTTACAAAAGAGATTGCTCCTCTTATGAATATGTCGGTACGTGGTGTCGAAATGCTTAGATTTAGAATGCGTAAGCACATGAATCTTGATCGTGCAGACGATCTAGAACAATTGTTAGAAAAGATCTAATTAAAATTATCAAACATTATCCAAACAATAAAAGGCGGGTCTCTAAAATATTTAGAAGCCCGCCTTTACTATAAAATATAAATCTATTTATTTTGCAGGATAGATTCTTGTTTGCACAGCATTTGCAGACACAGAAACCGCATAATCCTTATCATCTATTTCTAGTTTAAATGACAATGGTTCTTCACGAGTATTCAATATATTGACAACTATACGTCCATCCGGTTTTTGTACTGCATTAACAAATACAGTCTCAGCAAGTTCTTCGGCTTGTTTTACATAAATAACAGTATCACCGGGACGCATATTTCTACTTAATTGTTTTAATACCTTATATACCGGTGTATAGTATATTTCTTTATTTTTAGTATCAATCATAATTGGCGCACCACAATGATTTCCAACGTGATTCCGACCTCCATTAGGTTCCAGTACTACATTCCAATCAATAAAACCTGTCATCCAATTATTCATACCTTCTATGATAAAACGCGCATAACGATGAACGGGTACATATTTAGGATGCAATTCCGGCCAGAAAGGTGTACTATAAGCCCAGTCAGTTGCTTCCTTACTCCACCAAAATTTATCATTTTTATACCAGTTTTTTTCGACAAAACCTTCTTTATCAATAACTGCATCCCAAGGCTCTACTCCTAAATTGTCTATACAACCTTCTGTATGAATAATTGCTTTGTCGGGATATAAATTATGAATTGAGTCCATTACTTCAGGGAAGGGAGTAAATGAGCTGCCATACCAATGCACTGCCATTCCGTAAGTATATTTACGCGATAATGAATCACCATATATTGCAGCGGTCCATGGTCCTATCTCAAAAGTATTTTGATCAAATCCTAGTATTTTAACATCACCATATCCAGCTTTCTCAAGAGTTGGTCCTAAATATTGACCAATAAACTCAGATTCCTCTTGAGGAGTGAAATGCATACTTTCCCAGCTTCCGTCATTTCCTTGTGGTTCGTTTACAGGTGACAAAGCCCAGCAATTAATACCTTCTGATTTATAGAACTCCAAATATTTAAGTAAATAATTAGCATAAGTTTGGTAGTATTTTTTCAACAAACGTCCACCCGTTTTTTTCTCTTTACTATAATAGTCATTAATATCTTTCATCCAAGCAGGTGCTGTCCATGTGGTAGCAAGAACTCTGTACGTTTTATCATTTTGTTTTGCTTTAATATCAGCGACATCTTTCATTAAATAATATAAATCGTATGTACTATCAACTATGTCTGGATATTTGTCTGTACTAAAACCTTCCTTATCATGATACATCGAAAATGAAACTAAAGCTGTGTCTCCATTTTGTTCTGCTAAAGAATAGCGTCCTTCAACCGAAAAATCGCAAGCACCTATATGTGTTCTTGTAATAGGGAAATTCGCACCATTTTCTCCAAACAGCTCTTCTAACAAAGACTGACGTTCTTTAACCGGCAAGCAAGCCAACACATAAGCCGAAGATTCTGTCAACGAAGAACCTATGCCATCAACTACTTGACGTTTATTTTGCGT
>MWBK01000082.1 GCA_002069025.1 Bacteroidetes bacterium ADurb.Bin302
GGCGGGTGTACAACTTTACAGTCGCTGAAAACAGCAATTATTACGTTGGAAATCGAGGTATATTGGTTCACAATGACTGTTTCTTAAAGAGACTAACGGATTCTCCGGAGCTAATGGCTCAAATAGATGCCCTTCCTGACGCATTGAAGGGTCAATTTATCCAAGACTTCTATAAGGCGGGAGACGATGTGATTAAGGTGTTGAAGGCGAGGCCGGGATGTGTGAGGGCGTGGGAGGATTTATACAAACTTGATTTGCCTCCAACTTTCAGAACGAATATTACCAACCTTAATCAACGTTCATTAATCAATGAATAAGCTGAAGAAATCGCAAATGCAAGCAATGCTAGAAAAGGTAATTTTGGTGAAATTGGAGCGGATTTAGATTTAAATGCAAAAGGCTACACTTCATTACAACCAAGGATTGATGGAATCGATTCGCCCGGTCATAATGGAATTGATATTGTGGTTGAAAAGGACGGGCAATATTTTATTGTTGAGGGGAAATATACAGGGTCAGCAGGATTGAATCCAGCAGATCCTAAAACCGGATTGCCAAAGCAAATGAGTGATGATTGGATAACTTCACGTGATTGGTCAAACATAAACTTAGATCAAGCAACAATTACAAATTTGCTTCAAACAAAAAATTATAAAAGGATTCTTGCAAAAGTTAGTCCTGATGGTGCTGTATCTTATCAGTATGTAGGTAGTACGGGCTATTTAACACCAAATGGCCCTGGAAGTGGAGGAACTGGACCTTTTGGCGAATTTATTCCATAGATATATGAGAGACAAGTTAGTTAAGGATAGGGGAAATAATTATTATGAGCTATTTATAGAAGAAAAACAAGATTTAATTAGGGTCTGCTGAATAATAGATTTTATTTAACATAAACCTTTCGTTCTATTTTAGCAAAAAATTATCTGAGACTCCTGATAACTTCTATGGTTCGTCAAAATCAATTTATTTTGGATGGTTTTGACGACCTGTGAGATGGTATTGTACAGCAAAATTGAAATAGAGCCAAAAATATCCTTACTTAATTTAAGGATATTCATCATGAATATAATAGCGGCTATCCAGCTTTCCTGTGTTTTAGCTTTTTTGGCTAATATTCTATTGAGATTGTAGCCGTGCTTGCCTTGTCCGAACTTTCCTTCTATTTGATTTCGTTCTGCCCGGTCTTTTTTTAGTTTTCTTTTCTTGTATTTGCTGAGTTCTTCTTTGGGTTTCCTACCCAATGGTCTTCCGGTATGTTCTATCCCTTTTTCCTTGAGCCAGTTTCTGTTCTCTCTGGTCATGTAGATGTCATCTGTCTGCAGCAGTTTAGGATAACATCCATTCAGCTTGTAGTAATCCTCTATCTGAGCTTTCATGTATACTCCCTCGTTGTAACTATCAAAGTTAAACTGGTTGATTCTGGCAAAACCGTCTTGCAGGCTTACGTTGATTTTAGCACCAAACTCTACTTTGTTTTTCAACTTACCTCTGACTATGGGACGTATGTGCGGTTGATGTATGGACACGATACGATCGTCTATGCGGTTTGTCTTTTCTTTGTACATTTGATTCTGCTGGCGATACACCTCTTGTATGACTAAAAAGTACTTGTATCCTTCCCTTCCCCATATTCTCATGCTTACTTTATGATTGTCCAGTATCTTGTGTATGTACGATATATTCCTTTTTAGATATTGGAGTTGTTGGCGTACTCCATTGCGAATCATTGATTTGGTTTTATTTTTCTTTTTGGCCATGTTCAGATAGTTCTTCCTTGCTAAACGTCGGTATATCCTTGGTTTGACTATTTTCAAGTGTTCACACAGTTGGTCGATTAATTCTTCTGACTTCTCTCTGCTGTCATTCAATATCCCTACATCGGTCGGGTATTTTATATAGGCATCTGCCACAGTAGCATCCAATTGCAGTTTTCCTTTGTTGGCTGGTGTTGACTCCGATGCCTGTTCTGTTTTTTCTTCTTTGATTTTCTGAGTTGTTTCTTCTTGGGCTTTAGGTGTTTCATCCTTGTCAGATTTCTTTTGTGCCGCTTTCTTTTGGCTAATGGAAAGTGCCTGTGCTATTATTCTTTGATTCATCATATCAAATAACTCATTACCCAGCCGATATCTGATTGTTACAAATAGACTTGGATCAAATACCGGCTTGTAGGTATATTCATCCAATCCAAGAAAATACTGCATATACGGATTCTCCTGTATCGCCTCTATCGTGCCCCTATCATCCAACTTCTCCTTATGCTTAATGATGATGGCTCCTATAATAATTCGTGCATCAATACCGGGTGCTCCTTTATTTGTGGACATGCTTTGTCTGTAGATGGATGCCAACTCATCCCAATTGATAGCCTGTGAAAGCTTTACCCATCTGTTTGTAGGATCGAGTGATTCAAAAAAATCGTTTCTGAAATTAAACAAAGTAGTCTGATTTTCTGGCTTATATTTGAACATAAATGCACGGTTTTAAGCTTAAAGTTAAAAAACTTCGTGCACTTTTCAAAGAAAATTATCATTTATTTTATTGATTATTAATTGCTTGTGAATTATTCAGCAAGCCCTAAGTAAATCACTTTCAAAACTTAGAAAATCAAGATACTTATTACGTGCATTAGTTGCCATCATGACCCGAAGCCTATTCTGTAAATAAATGGTGTACTTCACGATAAAAGTTTTAAAGGCAACTTTAAACTTTGGATTTGATTCACACAACAATGCCTTGCCTTCTTTATTCAAAACCAGATAGGTACATTCTTCTAATGTCTCTATGGTATATAATGAAGGTTTTAAATTTTCATAAGAATCATAATCACAAAACCAGCAATTTTCTGTAAAAAATCCCAGGTTTAAATCATCCTCTGCATCATTATTACAATACATCCTGACACAACCTTTTATCAAGAAAATCTCAAAATCACATTGATTTCCCGTTTTTAAGATATTGAATTTCTTGGGTGCATGCCGCAATTGCAATTGTTGATTAAAAAACCGAAGTTCATCCGGACTAAAATCAACAATCTGCGATAGGCTTTTATTAACAAGCTCAAACATTTAATATAAGTTAGTGTAGTAAAGAGTTAAATGACAAATGTAAATATATTTTTCAATAAATTCACATATTAATAGAATATTTTAATTAAAAAACCATATATTTATATTTTTATTAATTCTTGGGCTTTATAGTATTTAATTTCTAAATATATGTGCTTTATTTTATTTGATAAAACAAAGAATTCTTAATTTTATTGAATTATTAAATTTTATTGTTTTGAAACAAATTATAAGAAAAAACACTTTAATATAGAAAATAGTATTACATTCATTGCCCAATTAACTATTTGTGCATTAAAAATATGAATGCTTTAAATAAAATAGGTGTTTTAATGATGTGTATGATTCCATTGCTTAGTCAAGGTCAATCATCTACATTTATTATACCTACAGAAAAAGGAATCATTTATAATGCAGAACAAAGTGTGGATTTAAGAGTGAATACCAATGGTTTCTCGATTGGTTACAATCAGGGAAAAATTAAAACTTTTTATAAAACCAATATTTTCTATTTTGACATCACTCTTCACCGTGATATTAAAGAAAACCGACAAAACAATAAAGTCATCTTT
>MWBK01000083.1 GCA_002069025.1 Bacteroidetes bacterium ADurb.Bin302
CAGGCCAACATCGCACATATCCGAACTTAATGGCATGTGAGGCAGCTCGTGGAAATGAATACAATGCATGGAGTAGCGGCAACCCACCTGAACATGAAACAATTATACCTTTTACAAGACTTATGGGAGGACCAATGGACTATACACCAGGTATATTTGAGATTAAAATGGATTATTACAAAAAAGGGAATTTGTGCCAAGTTCATACTACTTTAGCAAAACAATTAGCTCTTTACGTTACATTATATAGCCCATTGCAAATGGCTGCTGACCTGCCTGAAAACTATGAGAAACACATGGATGCATTTCGGTTTATAAAAGACGTTGCTGTTGACTGGGACGATACAAAAATATTGGAGGCAGAGCCCGGCGATTATATTTGCATCGCTAGAAAAGCAAAGGATTCAAATAATTGGTTTGTTGGATCAATAACCGACGAAAATGCACGCACATCTATAATTGATCTTTCATTCTTGGATAAAGATAAAACTTACGACGCGGTAATATACAAAGATGCAAAAGATGCAGATTGGCAATCTAATCCTATGGCATACATTATTGAAAACAAAAAGGTGAATAACAAAACCACACTTAAGATTAATTTAGCAAAAGGAGGAGGATGCGCTATTAGTCTAAGGCCTCGCCCATAATTTGTATTCCTCATATTTTGAAAGTACGACATCTACATAGTTTGCGATGTCATTTCCACGACAATATCCGAATTTGCATATATTATCAGTATAATATGTAGATTCTGATTTTAATCTTATATATGTTTCGACATTTTCGTACCAAATATTAGGATCTTTACCATACTTTTCTGCTAAGGCTCGCGCATCAAAAATATGACCCGGACCTGAATTATATGATGCAAGTACAAATTTTACACGTTCTGCTGGGTCTTGTACTGATAAAAACATATTATTCAATTGTTTTATATATTTAGCACCTGCTTTAATACTTAATTCAGGAACATGAAAGTCATCTTCTGTCATTCCCATAGATATTGCAGTATTAGGCATCAACTGCATTAACCCACATGCACCGGCCCAAGATACAATTTGAGGATCAAATTTCGATTCTTTATATGCTACGGCTGCCAGCAAACGCCAATCCCATGATGGAATAGATGCATATTTACGAAAATAATCATCAAAGGATGATATTTGATTTCTACCGGGAATTCGTGTTAGTCCGGCCGCTTCAAAATATTTACTTTTTTCAAAATACTTGCGGTATATTTGTGAGAAATACAGTTTCTTCTTTGAATTCTTTGACCAATTATTAATGTATTCAAGTAATTCAGGAGAATTTTTAGATACAGCCCATGCAGCTCTTTGCGGGAAACTTACATCTAAATCATAATTTAAATTGCCAAAATAAGTTTTGTTTAAACGAGCAATATCGTTGTCTGCTATTGTCATAGGTATTTTATGCATAGCTGTCTGAGCTATTAAATCATCAGTTGAAACAGAATCCGGAGCATACACTATCTCCATTCCACCACCTATTTCATTATTCAAATCAGATAATCTGTCTGCATATATTGTGTTTGGCTTTACATGAACGACTTTACCGGATAAATCAAGTACGTCACGGGCCATTGAATCTGATTTACATTGCACAATAACTTGATTGGTAATATATTCTCGGTTTGTAAAACTAACTTTATCTTTATACTCAATTGTACTTGGTAAACGATATGCAATTAAATCGCCTTCGCCATTTACCAACATCTCTACCATTGTTTCTTCATCAGGTGCAATTATTAACTCCATTTCTACTCCTATTTCTTTACACAAATCACTTGCAAATTCGTATTCATAACCCATATCATTGTCTTTATAACTAAAATACGACATGGGTCCGAATAATGTGATAACACGTAATTTACCTATCTCTTTAATTTGCTTAAGATCCACAACATCATCGTCGTTACCAAATCCACCACACGCACTTATCGAAACTAACAAAGTCAATGATACTATGTATAAAAATAATTTTGTTACACGATACATAACAATAATGTTTAATGTTTCTAATTTTATTCCGTAAATGTATGAATTATTATTTTTTTGTGCTATTTTTGCAATACGTTTTTTAATACTAGTACTCATATAAATTTATTGAATCATGAGAAAAATTGTTACTTCTTTATGTTTGTGTCTTTTATTAGCACTTGGAGCATGTTCTAATTCAGAACCTAATAGCAAAGTAGTCGGCACTTATGAATTAAGTTCAGTAAATATGAACGGAACAGAAATGTCGATCGATCTAATAATCACCGTTTTGGAACAAATGATTCCCAGTACAAACTTTGATTGTTTAAGAGAAACCTCCTTGGAACTAAAAACCGATTACACATTTGAAACAGTAAGCGACTGCTACTTCCAATTTGAAACCCCTTTAACAATTGGCAATGGTACATATCAAATGAACGAAAAAAGCATAACTTTTACAGAGACAGAAAGCGAAACTATAATTGAGGGAACGATCGCTGATGATTACAATAGTTTCACAATAGAAATGACTGAACAATTTGGGGATACTCCAATGATTGTTGTACTTACTCTAACAAAAAAATAATCTTATTTTTTATTCATATATTTCTTAATCTTTAAAAAACTAATTTTTATGTCAGTAAACAAAGTAATCCTTTTAGGAAATGTGGGCAAAGACCCTGAAGTTCGTTACGTTGATAACAATGTAGCAGTTGCAAACTTTACATTAGCTACAACAGAGCGTGGTTATACAACTAGAGATGGAAAAACCATTCCTGACCGCACAGAATGGCACAATATTGTTGTTTGGCGCGGATTGGCAGAAACTGCTGAAAAGTATGTCAAAAAAGGCATGCAATTATACATAGAAGGGAAGATTCAGACTCGCTCGTGGACTGATAAGGATGGCAACAAACGCTATACAGTAGACATTTTAGGTGATGTCATGCAAATGCTTGGACGCAAAAATGATTCTAATTCAATAGAAGTAAACGATTCTAATCCGGCAGAAGCATCTACAACTGAGAAAAAAGTAGTATCATCTAAAAAAGCTGAGGAAGAACCATTTTCAAACGTTCCTCAACAAGATGGAGATGATCTACCATTTTAATAGAATAAAACAATCAAAAAAAGCGCATCTTTACAGATGCGCTTTTTTATTGCATTTATATCTTACTTTATAGTAAACAAGTAGGATTTAAATTATCCTTCTCGATATCTTTAAAATATTTATATGTACCAACTTTAAGTTCATCTGTAGCAGCATCATCACATACGATAATACCTTTTGGATGCATTTGTAAAGCACTTAACGTACACATTTGACTAACACCGCCTTCAACAGCTGCTGCTAATGCACGCGCTTTATTATGTCCACTTACTAAAATCATAACCTCTCTCGCATCCATCACAGTTCCAACACCAACTGTCAATGCTGTTTTAGGAACTTCGTTAACATCATTCTCAAAAAAACGAGCATTTGCTATTACAGTGTCTGTGTTCAAATTCTTTATTCGTGTGCGAGATGTTAATGATGATCCGGGTTCATTAAATGCAATATGACCATCAGGTCCTATCCCACCTAAAAACAGATCGATACCCCCTGCTTTTTTAATACGAACTTCATAATCAGCACACTCAGCAACCAAATCATTAGCATTCCCGTTTAAAATATTGACATTCTCAGACTTAATATCTATATGATGAAAGAAATTATTCCACATAAAAGAATAGTAACTCTCCGGATGACTCTTTGGTAGATTGACGTATTCATCCATGTTAAACGTTATAACATTTTTGAATGAAACTTTACCGCTTTTATTCAAAGCAATTAACTCTCTATACATACCAAGAGGAGAAGATCCTGTTGGCAAACCTAATACAAATGGTTTTGAATCTGTAGGTTTAAACGCATTAATTTTTGCCACAACATAATTTGCAGCCCATTTAGATACGTTTGCGTAATCCGGCTCAATAATTAATCTCATAATTTTATAAATAAATTTAGCAATTAGCGCCTGGCAAAGGTAATAATATTTCAACAAATTGTACTTTTGTACAAAAAAAATATAGCTGCAAGAGAAAAAAATACGACTTATAAATAACTACACAATCTATTAGTTAACAACTCAAAAGCAATGATTAAATGTATTACAAAACACAAATTTAATCTGTTTTTTGATTATCTTTGTAGCTTAGACTAATTGTGAAATTTTAGATGCAATTCAAATATATAATCGGCCAAAGCAAAATAAAAGCATACCTTATAAAATGTGTGCAGAATAATCGAATCCCGCACGCTCAAATGTTTTGGGGAGCAGCTGGAATTGGTAAATTATCTCTTGCACTAGCTTATGCGCAATATCTTAATTGTACAAATAGAACAGCTGATGATTCTTGCGGGAAGTGTCCGTCTTGTATACAATATCAAAAAGCTGTGCATCCGGATCTTCATTTCGTATTTCCTTACACTAAAATAAAGGGCAAAGAATATTGTGATGACTTTCTACCCGAATGGAGAGAAATGCTTAAGAACCAATACTTTAGTTTACAACAATGGCTTGAAGCAATTGGAGCTGACAATAAGCAGGGAATTATTTATAGCAATGAAAGTGAAGAGATCTTGAGAAAGCTCAGTTTAAAAAGCTATGAATCGGATTTTAAAACCATGATAATATGGTTACCCGAAAAAATGCACGAGTCCTGCGCCAATAAATTACTAAAGATATTAGAGGAACCTCCATCAAACACAGTATTTTTGCTGGTTAGCGAGCAGCCAGAGTTATTACTATCTACTATTATTTCTAGGGCACAAATGATACATATTCCGAATATACAAGCTGATGATA
>MWBK01000084.1 GCA_002069025.1 Bacteroidetes bacterium ADurb.Bin302
ATTCCATACTCCTTGCGCCGTATAAATACTGTCAGATTAATTACGGCAGACGATATCGAATATGATTATAAATACACAGATCGCGCACGTCTAAACGAACTTTTGGATCAATCAGGCTGTGACGATATAATCATCGTCAAAAATGGCTTAGTGACCGATGCTTTTGCCGCTAACTTAATTTTTGAATCGTCTGACGGTTTGTTTACGCCGGATGCTTACTTATTACCTGGCACAAAACGCCAATATTTGCTTGATATGGGAATAATCAGGCAAAAACGTATTACAGTTGCAGATATAAAATTCTATGATCGTATCAGATTCATTAGCGCTATGATCGATTTGGAAGATAACATTTGTATTAATTCCTTTCAGGTAAGGATATAAAAAACACCCCGTATTGGCAAATAGGCTGTATGGATTAGTTTTATAATGCTATCTGCAATTAATTCTATTTTGTAATATAACTTTTTTATAAATAGTTGATTATCCCAATTTTTATTTCTACCTTTGCCGCTCGTTTTGAGAATTTTATACATAAAGTCAAACAACTAATTATTTTTTTAACAAACAAATGGCAAAAGAACTAAAACAAAACGCACAAGGAGTTACAGACTTCGATTGGAATGCGTATGAAAATGGTGCAGTTAACACTGCAATGAGCAAAGAAGATTTGCAAAAAGCTTACGACAAAACCTTAAACCAAATCAACACAAACGATGTTGTTATGGGTACAGTTATTTCAATGAACAAACGTGAGGTTGTCGTAAATATAGGTTACAAATCTGACGGTATCGTTTCTATGAACGAATTCCGTTACAATCCTGAATTAAAAATAGGCGATAAAGTTGAAGTATACATCGAATCGCAAGAAGATAAAAAAGGACAATTAATCCTTTCTCACAAAAAAGCACGTTCAACACGTTCATGGGACCGTGTTAACGAAGCTCTTGAAAAAGACGAAATAATAAAAGGTTATGTAAAATGTCGTACAAAGGGTGGTATGATTGTTGATGTATTTGGAATCGAAGCATTCTTGCCGGGTTCTCAAATCGACGTTAAACCTATCCGCGACTACGATATCTTTGTTAACAAAACAATGGAATTCAAAGTTGTTAAAATCAACCACGAATTTAAAAATGTTGTTGTATCTCACAAGGCTCTTATCGAAGCTAAATTGGAACAACAGAAAAAAGACATCATCTCTAAACTTGAAAAAGGACAAATCCTTGAAGGTACAGTTAAAAACATCACATCTTACGGTGTATTTATTGACTTGGGTGGCGTAGATGGTTTGATACATATTACAGACCTATCATGGGGACGTATCTCACATCCTGAAGAAATACTTCAATTAGATCAAAAACTAAATGTTGTTATTCTTGATTTTGATGATGAGAAAAAACGTATCGCACTTGGTCTTAAACAGTTAACTCCTCATCCATGGGAAGCACTTAACACAAACTTAAAGATTGGTGACAAAGTACAAGGAAAAGTTGTTGTTGTTGCTGATTATGGTGCATTTGTTGAAATAGCTCCCGGTGTTGAAGGTTTAATCCACGTTTCAGAAATGAGTTGGTCACAACACTTACGTTCTGCACAAGATTTCGTAAAGGTTGGAGATACAGTAGAAGCTGTTATATTAACTCTTGACCGCGACGAACGCAAAATGTCTTTGGGTATCAAACAAATGAAAGAAGACCCATGGTTAAATATCGAAGCTAAATATACTATCGGTAGCAAACATACAGCAAAAGTTCGTAACTTTACAAACTTTGGTGTATTCGTTGAATTGGAAGAAGGCGTAGATGGCTTAATTCATATATCTGACTTATCTTGGACAAAGAAAATTAAACATCCATCAGAATTCACAACACTTGGTGCTGAAATTGAAATCGTTGTATTGGAAATCGACAAAGAAAATCGTCGTTTAAGCCTTGGACACAAACAATTAGAAGAAAATCCATGGGATACATACGAAACAATCTTTACAGTTGATTCTATACACGAAGGTACAATTATTGAAATGATGGATAAAGGTGCTGTTGTTTCATTAGAATACGGTATCGAAGGCTTTGCAACTCCTAAACATCTTGTAAAAGAAGATAATTCACAGGCAAAATTGGATGATAAATTACAATTCAAAGTAATTGAATTTAACAAAGAAGCAAAACGCATTATCTTATCACACAGCCGTATATTTGAGGATGCTCAAAAATCAGCTGCCAATGAACAAGCACCGGAGAAAAAAGCTAAAAAGTCTACAAAGAAAGAAGAAATGCCGGCAATGGAAAAAACCACATTAGGTGACATCGAAGGCTTAGCTGCTTTGAAAGATGAATTAACAAAAAGTGAAGCTAAAACTGCAGAGAAAAAAGCTTCAAAAAAAGCAAAATCAGAAAGTGCTGAATAAGACTAACTGACATACAAAAAAAATAGGATGCTAATAATTAGCATCCTATTTTTTTTGTTTTAGCTTTCTTATAAATACTTTCCTGTTATAGACCGACTACATTTTTTTATTTCTTCCGGTGTCCCTTCAAAAATAACTTCTCCACCATTTTCACCTCCTTCTGGTCCCAAGTCAATTATGTGATCTGCCTGTTTTATTACATCCAAATTATGTTCAATAATAATTACAGTATGACCTTTCTCTATTAAACTATCAAAAGCCTTTATAAGAGTCTTAATATCAAAAAAATGCAAACCGGTAGTTGGCTCATCAAAAACAAAAATTCTTTTTTCTCCGTTATTTGAAGATAAAAATGCTGCCAATTTAACTCTTTGGCTTTCACCACCGGACAAAGTACTAGAAGACTGCCCAAGTTTAATGTAACCTAGGCCAACCTCTTGCAGTGGTAACAAACGGCTAACAATTTTTCGAGCACTCGCAGCTTTATCTTCACCAAAAAAATCTATAGCCTGATTAACTGTCATTGAAAGAACTTGATATATATCAGTTCCCCTATATTTTACATCTAAAATTTCTTGCTTAAATCTTTTACCATGGCAAGCTTCACACTCAATTTTTACGTCAGCCATAAACTGCATTGGTATGGTTATTGTACCCTCACCTTGACATTCTTCACATCTGCCGCCCTGAGAATTAAATGAAAAATATGCAGCGGAAAATCCCATTTGCTTTGCCAAGGCCTGTTCCGCATACAATTTTCTTATTTCGTCAAATGCCTTAATATAAGTACATGGATTAGATCTTGAACTTTTGCCTATAGGATTCTGATCTACAAATTCAACATCATTAATCAAAGACAAACTACCTTTTAAAGAGGCAAAACTACCTACTTTTTCAACAGCCCCACCATAATAACGTTTCAGACCTGAATAAAATAAATCACGCACTAAGGTAGATTTTCCGGAACCGCTCACGCCGGTAACAACAGTCATAACGTTCAACGGAAAACAAACTGTCAAGTTTTTTAAATTATTTTGAGTAGCCCCTTCTATCGATATATAGTTTGACCATTTACGTCTTTGTAATGGCACTTTCATCGTATCCTCTCCTGCTAAATATCGCAAAGTATGCGATGTCGATCCTTTTTTATATTTAGATAGTAAATCACTTGGATTACCTGCTACAACAAGTTCTCCGCCCAATCTCCCTGCACCCGGACCTATATCAATAATCCAATCTGCAGCCCTCATTATTGTTTCATCGTGTTCAACAACAACAACAGTATTTCCAAGATCCTTTAATTGACGCAGAACCTTTATAAGTAATTCGGTATTATGCGCGTGTAAACCTATACTTGGCTCATCTAGTATATACAAAGAACCAACAAGGCTACTACCTAAGGAAGTTGCCAAATTAATACGTTGACTCTCGCCACCCGATAAAGAATTCGATAAACGATTCAGGGTTAGGTATTCCAGACCAACATCAATCAAATACTGTAAACGATTATTAATTTCAATAAGTAAGCGTTTTGCTATTTGTTTTTCTTGTTCAGAAAATTCCGCGTTTTTAAAAAAATCCAATAAAGCATAAATAGGCATCTCAACAAGTTCACTGATTGACTTGCCACACACCTTTATATACAAGGCTTCCTTCTTTAATTTAGTTCCATTACAGGTCGGACAAATTGTTTTACCTCTATATCTGCTAAGTATTACCCTAAATTGAATCTTATACTGATAAGACTCAAGATACTTAAAAAATTTATTTAAACCTTTGAAATACTCATTCCCGGTCCATATCAATTGTTTTTGCTTATCTGTTAACTCATAATATGGTTTGTGCACAGGAAAATCAAATTTTTCTGCATTATGAATCAAATCCCACTTATCATCCCCCATCTTTTCCCCTCTCCAACAAGCAATTGCATCCTCGTAAATTGACAAAGATTTATCAGGAACCACCAAATCTTCATCTATACCTATTATTTTCCCAAATCCCTGACAACTAGGACATGCTCCTATCGGACTATTAAAACTAAATAATTGCTCTGTAGGCTCTTCAAAACTTATCCCATCCGCTTCGAAATTACGAGAAAACTCGGTATCTCCTACATAACATATTCCATGACCTTCGTAAAAAGCAGTTTCAACAGAATCAGCCATTCTATTTATAAAAGACTGATCTTTTTGTACGGAAAAACGCTCAACAACTAAAAATAAACGTTCGTATGATTTATCGTAAGTAGAAAATTCGTCAATTCTAATAAATTCATTATTCACATAAAGACGACTAAAACCCTGCATCTTCCAAATAGGTATCTGATTAACATCCAAAACAGGAGCTGTTAAAACAGTATTTTCGCCTTCAGGCAGCGATACAATATAATCCAATACATCTTTTACTTGATGCTTTTTAACCTCCACACCGGATATAGGCGATATAGTCTTACCAATTCGCGCATATAACATACGCAAATAATCATATATCTCTGTTGATGTGCCAACCGTTGAGCGAGAATTCCGAGTTTTAACCTTTTGTTCAACAGCTATTGCAGGAGGTAAACCTTGAATAAAGTCGACTTCAGGTTTACTTAGCCTACCTAAAAATTGACGTGAATATGATGATAAACTTTCGACAAAACGCCTCTGACCCTCAGCATACAAAGTATCAAAAGCAAGAGATGATTTACCTGAGCCTGATAATCCTGTAATGACGACCAATTTTCCACGTGGTATTTCAACATCTATATTTTTTAGATTGTTGACACGTGCCCCTTTAATATAAATAGAATTAGTTTTTATATCGACAAAGACCTAAGAACCTGCAATAATTTTAAATCAATAGGCTTATCATCCTTTATAGCTTTTGTAAACGGCACATAAACAATTGCATCATTAACTATACCTATCATTAAGTTGCGTTGTTCTTCAATTAAAGCATCCACAGCGGCAGCACCCATTCGGCTAGCCAATATACGATCTGATGCAGACGGCGAACCACCACGTTGTATGTGTCCTAAAATTACAACTCTTACATCATATTGCGGATATTCACGTTTTACACGCTCTGCAACACCATTTGCACCTCCGGTAATTTCACTTTCAGCAACGAGTACAATACTACTATTCTTGGTTTTTCTAAAACCATTTTGAATAACCTCACCGAGCAAATCATCTTTAATTGCTATTTCAGGTATAACAGCAGCCTCAGCACCTGATGCAATTGCAGCATTTAAAGCTAAGAAACCTGCATCACGACCCATCACTTCGACAAAGAATAAACGATCGTGAGACGATGCCGTATCACGAATCTTATCAACAGCTTCAATAACTGTGTTAAGTGCTGTGTCATAACCTATTGTAAAGTCAGTTCCATATAAATCATTATCGATAGTACATGGTACGCCTATTATTGGGAAGTTATACTCTTGAGCAAACACTTTTGCACCGGTAAAAGTACCGTCACCACCTAATACAACTAAAGCATCTATATTGTGCAATTTTAAAGTGTCGTATGCTAATTTTCTACCTTCCGGAGTTTGAAATTCTTGACATCTTGCAGTTTTAATTATAGTTCCTCCATGTTGTATAATATTACTAACATTTTGAGTTTTAAAATCAATTATTTCATTGTTAATAAGACCTCTGTAACCTCTGCATATTGCTTTTACAGATATCCCGTTAAAAATTGCCGCACGAGTCACCGCACGTAATGCAGCATTCATACCTGGTGCATCACCACCTGAAGTAAGTACACCTATTGTTTTTAATTGATACATGATTATATTATAGTTAAAAGTTTACGTTTAATTTCTTCCATTTGCCAATTAGGAGTTGAGGTTGCACCACAGATTCCTATAGTTTCCACACTATCTATTAACCACTCTTTTTGTACATCATTTGACGACGAAACAAAAAAGCTGTTGTCATTTTCTTGTTTGCATACTTTGAATAATACCTTGGCGTTAGAACTCTTTTCCCCTCCTACAAACAAAACTAAATCGTGAGATTTAGCAAATTGTCTTATTTTCTCCATTCTATTAGACACCTGCCTACAAATTGTATCATATGCCGTAAATTCTATTTCCTTTGATTTACGCTTTTTAATTTCTTCTATTAAAGCAGCATATCCGTCTATTGATTTAGTAGTTTGGGAAAATAACAATATATCCTTGCTAAAATCAATCAAATCAATATCAGATAAAGACTCTACAACTTTTGCAATTCCTTTAGTTTGACCTACAAGTCCATTAACCTCTGCATGACCTGATTTACCATATATAACAATTTCACTATCAGGATGCTCCTCGTAAGCCTTACGAATTTTCTGTTGCAAACGCAAAACCACAGGACATGTAGCATCCACAACTGTAATTCCATTATCCGATGCTGTCTTATAGGTTGATGGTGGTTCTCCATGTGCCCTAAGTAAAACTTTTGCATTTTTAAGATGCGATAAATCGGAATGGTCAATTACCTGCAAACCCATTTTAGCCAAACGATTTATCTCTTCTCCATTATGAACTATATCGCCTAAACAATACAATTCATTTCCATCCTTCAATTCAGATTCGGCCTTACCAATAGCTGTTACTACTCCAAAGCAAAAACCGGAATCTTTATCTATTTCAATTTTTACATTTTTCTGCATATCGAGACATTAACCAGCTATTCTGTTCTTCAATACTCATATTACTATTATCGAGCACTATCGCATCCTCAGCTTTTCTAAGAGGGCTTTCTTGTCTATGCTCATCCATGTAATCACGTTGCTTAATATTTTCAAGTATATCTTCATATGATTCAAGTTGACCATTAGACCTCATTTCGTCGAAACGTCTCTTTGCACGCACACCGGCATCAGCAGTTACAAATATCTTTAACTCGGCTTTTGGAAATACAACAGTACCTATATCTCTACCATCCATAACCACACCGCCGTTTTTACCCATTTTACGTTGTATTTCAACCATTCTTGAACGAACAAATGTCAATGCACTAATATAACTCACACAACGAGAAACCTCTAAACTGCGAATTTCACTAGACACATCTTCACCATTTAACAACACATTTCCTCTTGTATCAAAACTCAATTCTATTTTAGATATATCTGCACGTAACTGATCCTCATTTACAATAGAGTCGTTAATCAATTTATTTCTTATTGCATACAAAGCAACGGATCGATACATAGCACCTGTATCAACATATGTATAAGCTAAAGTCTTTGCCATATACTTAGCCATAGTACTCTTTCCACAAGAAGAATATCCATCAACAGCTATAGTAATACGCTTCATACTATAATTTCTTTTTATTGAATCCATTAATATCCATAGCAACAGAAAAATGCCCTGTTACAGCTGCCGTGTTATAAAATGCAACACCTACACCTATTTGGAACATATATAAGCGTAAACCCGCACCCGCTGATAAACCCGAGAGTGAGAAAACGTAAGGATTTCCCAAACTTAAACCACGATCGAAATTATAAGAAATGCTTATCCAGAATTTTTCAGAGCGCGGAATAATATCTACACCTACAATAAATTTCTTTCCTATCATCAAACCGGCATTAACCTTACCTGCATTCTCTTCATACGAATTTGTAGCATAATCATAATCCCATTTCTGTAAATTTTGCAATGTCAGATGAAGAGCAAAGGGCGCATGCTTAAACCTTTTAGTAAGACCTAATGTAACATTAATAGGCATCCATTTACTTGTCATTGTAATATCTTCAGAACCCGCTATTTGTCCTCCAAAATTTCGTACTGCCAAACCTAAAGAAACCATGCTTGCTGTATCTACAAACTGGACTCCTATATCAACTCCTAATGAGAAAAAAGTATATCTTTCGTAAGTATTTAAAATAGGTTTTGCCGTTACACCAATGGTGAAATACTTATTAAGATACCTTGAGTATGTCGCATTTAAAGCAAAATCATTTGCAGAGAAATTACCTATATAGGTTTCTGTTTCGTCGTAACCTTCCAACTTTCCATATTGCGCAAATTGGAACCCTACAGAGAAGGCATCTTTATCACTAAATTTCATCGAATAAGCTGCAGAACCATAACCTGTGCCTACCATATATACGGCATAATTAAGATACAGAAGATTATCAGTATTTACAGATAACAGAGCTGGATTTGATACAGCAAACATTGCATCTTTGCCAATGTACGAAACATTATTACCACCTAAAGCAGCAACATGTGCAGATACCGGAAAATCCATAAATGTATTCACCGCAGTTCCCATTTGCTGGGCCGACATCTGTGCAGCCGAAACAAGAACAGAAATCAATATATATCTAATTCTTTCAATCATAAAAAAACGCTCAAATATACGTCTTTTTTGGCACAAAACCATAACAAGTAACACAACAAAATATCTGATAAAAAAAATTATGTATAAAGTCTATGCATATAAAAAAAAAACACTACATTTGCGAACAACTTAGCAACATTATTTTTTAAATAATATGGAAATCAAAAAATCACCGAAAGCCGATTTAGAGAACAAAAAAATAATCTCCGTTCTAATAGGTTTAGTTGTTGCTTTGGGAATCTTATTCGTTGCTTTCGAATGGTCTCAAAGTGATGTTACAGTTTACGAAGAAGCATTGCAAGGTGCTGCCGAAGTAGACGAAGAATTAGTCGATATTACATTCCGTAGTGAGACCCCTCCACCTCCTCCACCTCCACAACAACAAGAGACAGTACTGAGTGATGTTATTGAAATAAAAGAAAACACAGAAACAGTAGAAACTGCCGACTTCTCTACAGAAGATGAATCAAATAAACGTGTTGAAATTCAAGCTCCTATTGCAGCTCCTGAAGAAGAGCCTGAAGATCAAAAGAAAATTCACGTAATAGTTGAAAAAATGCCTGAATTTAAAGGCGGTGCTGAAGCAATGAATAACTTTTTGGTAAAGAATATCAAATATCCATTAATAGCACAAGAAAATAATATTCAAGGTCGTGTTATATGCCAATTCGTTGTTAATTCAGATGGTAGAATAGTTGATGTTGTAGTTGTACGTGGTGTTGAAGCCAGTTTGGATGCAGAAGCTGTTAGAGTTATCAAATCAATGCCTCCATGGACTCCCGGCAAACAAGGTGGTAAAAACGTTCGCGTTAAATACACCTTACCGATTAGATTTAAATTGTAAAAATGTATATTACATAGTTCTCTAAAAAGCCTTCATTTTGGAGGCTTTTTTTAAAAACAGCAAACTAAACATAATGACTACAGACACTGACAGATACCAAGAACATGCTATACTTGTAGGTATAATAACCCCGCAACAACCTGAGCGTAAGGCTATTGAATACCTTGATGAATTGGCTTTTTTGGCAGATACAGCCGGTGCAGTCATATCTAAAAAGTTTTTTCAAAGATTAGATTACGCCAATACAAGAACATTTGTAGGTGCTGGAAAACTACAAGAAATACAGTTATATGTAAATGAGAACAACATCAGTTTAGCAATTTTTGATGACGAACTTTCTCCTGCGCAACTCAGAAACTTAGAATCCGAATTACATATTAAGATTTTAGACAGAACAAATCTTATACTTGATATTTTTGCACAAAGAGCACAAACATCACATGCAAAAACTCAAGTAGAACTTGCACAATGCAGATATATGTTACCAAGACTTACACGTTTATGGACACACCTTGACAGACAACGTGGTGGTATTGGAATGAGAGGGCCCGGTGAAACACAAATCGAAACTGATAGAAAAATATTACTAAACAAGATATCTCTTCTAAAGCAGGAACTTGTACACATTGATAAGACGAAAAGCGTTCAACGCAAGAATAGAGGAAAATTAGTTCGTGTAGCATTAGTAGGATACACAAATGTAGGAAAATCAACAATGATGAACCTACTAGGAAAATCCGACGTACTTGCAGAAAATAAATTATTTGCAACACTTGATACTACAGTAAGAAAGGTAATCATCAGAAATCTTCCATTTCTACTATCAGATACTGTGGGATTTATTCGTAAATTACCTCATGACCTAATAGAATCATTTAAATCAACATTAGATGAAGTTCGTGAAGCAGATATTCTAATTCACGTTGTTGATATTTCGCATTCATCTTTTGAAGAACAAATTCAGGTAGTTGAAAAAACATTGCACGACATTGATTGTAAGGATAAGCCTGTCATAATGGTCTTTAACAAAATTGATTCTTTCGAATATCAACCAAAAGAAGAAGATGATTTAACCCCAATAACTCGAGAAAATATTTCGTTGGATGAACTAAGATCAACATGGATGTCTAAACTGAAAGAGAATTGCATATTTATTTCAGCTAAAAACAAAACCAACATTGACGAGCTAAAACAACTATTGTACGAAAAAGTAAAAGTCATTCATACAACAAGGTTTCCTTACAATGATTTTTTATTTGAAAATTACGAAGAGCAATAAACTATTAATCACACTTGGCAGATGGAAAATTACAGATCGTTATCAGCTAAAGAAATCGAGACACTTATTTCGCAATCATGCACTTGTGATGATTGGTCTCGAATCTCAGTAAAAGAAAGATTTTCTCCTTGCAATATTCAACACGTACACTTTTCAGGAGATATCAAATTAGGTGTTTTTGATAAAGAAATTACACTTGAAGGAGGTATAAAAAAGCATACCGGCATACACCATGCTACTATATTTAATTGCAATATTCACGATAATGTGTTTATTGGTAAAATCAACAGATACATAGCCAACTACGAAATTGACGAGAATACTTACATCGAAAACACTGAGCTTATTACAACAACAGGAAACACCTCATTCGGAAACGGTACAGAAGTGGCCATTTTAAATGAAGGTGGTGGTAGAGAAATCCTAATCACAGATAAGCTAAGTTCGCATCTACCATATATAATGGCACTATACAGACATCGAGAGAAAACTATTAGTGCTTTACAAAATATTATTCGTCAATACTCAAAAGATATAAGTTCTAATGTTGGATACATAGGCAAAAATGTTCGTATTATCAGTGTTGGTAAAATTAAAGATACAAAAATCGGTGATTACGCATATATAGAAGGCGCAAGTTCACTAATTAACGGAAGTATAAATAGTAATGAATCTGATCCTATATTAGTGGGACAAAGCGTAATAGCCAAGAACTTTATATTTTCTTCCGGATCACAAATAACAGATGCTTCACTTGT
>MWBK01000085.1 GCA_002069025.1 Bacteroidetes bacterium ADurb.Bin302
CAATGTTACCCAATAACATTTCTTCTCTTTTAGTAAATATACTGTGATCGTCCATAATGTCATTACAGCTAATGTTTGATTTGCCCATGCAAAATATCTCCAAATTATATTAAAGCCTTCTTTGTCGCGCAAACTATATAGCAGAATCCCAACTGTAACTAAAAACAAAGGCGCACTTATCAACAAACGGTTTTTAATAGGTTTCTGATTAAAATTAAACATGTCAGAAATCATCAAACGAGCTGATCTCAATGCTGTATCACCAGAGGTAATAGGAGCTGCAATAACTCCTAATATAGCTAGCAAACCACCAAAAGTGCCTAGCCAATCTTTTGTAATGTTATTTACAATTTCTGCAGCATTTGATATTCCCATACCATTTTTCTGAAAGAAATAAGTGGCTGCTGTTGCCCATATTAAAGCTATAATACCTTCTGCAATCATAGCTCCAAAAAAGATTCTTCGTCCTTGTTTTTCATTTGTCATACAACGTGCCATCAATGGAGATTGTGTTGCGTGAAATCCTGATATTGCGCCACAAGCTATACTGATAAACATCATTGGAAATATTGGCATACTTTCTCCGCCCGGATGTGTGTTTGCCAAACCATCTGTTATTTCAGGCAATGCTGGAAATTTAACGTATAGCATAACAAGTATTCCAGCTGCCATAAATAGCAACGCAAATGCAAATAATGGATATATCTTACCTATTATTTTATCAATCGGTAGCATGGTAGCTAAAAAATAGTATAAGAAAATGACAATAATCCAAAATGTTGTATCAAAGAATGATGGAGTCAAACTGCCTAGTAATTCGGCAGGTCCTGCAACAAATACTGCACCGACCAATATCATTAGCAAAACAGCAAAAAATCGGGAAAATTGTTTCATTTTATTACCTAAGTATTTCCCGTGTATTTCAGGTAAATTGCATCCATCATTGCGTAGCGATATCATACCTGCCAAATAATCATGCACAGCTCCACCAAATATAGTACCCAAGACTATCCATAGATATGAAGACATACCGAACTTAGCACCCATAATTGCACCAAAAATAGGTCCCAAGCCTGCGATATTCAAAAATTGTATCATGAACATACGCCAGCCCGACATGGGTACATAATCAACTCCATCTGCCTTTAATATTGTTGGTGTAATTTTCGAAGCGTCAGGAGCAAATAATCGCTCAATTAAAGCACCATAAGCAAAATATCCTACAATAAGCAGTAATAAAGCAATACTAAATGTAATCATACTTTTATAGAATTTTAAACCGCAAAGTTAATGATTTAGCTCTTAAAAGTAACAATTACAAGCAAATATGTACTAAATCACGCAAAAAACAAGTACAAAAAAACAAATTACAAATTTATCCAGAACATGTTTTATAAGTATTTATTTGAATTTTTACTCTAAATAAAAAGCCCATCAAAACTTTAAAATTCAAATAAAAGTCATATCTTTGCGTCAATTTTTAATTTCAACATTCATTTTACTTAAAATTTGATTCAAATATGGATATTCAATCTCCAATAGTGCTTTTAGTTGTTGGTATGGGAACAGTATTTGTAGCCCTACTAATTATCATATACTTAGGCGAAGGTCTTATTCGTTTGATAAATCATTTCTTCCCTGAAAACGAAAAGTCAGCTGTTGATAACAAACAAATGGCATCAGTAAGCCCTAAAACAGCTCAAGCAATATCTGCAGCTGTTCAAATCATCACCAATAATAAAGGAATGGTTGAAAAAATCGAAAAAATATAATAAAACCAAATAACTATGTCAAAGAAGAAAGAAGTAAAATTTTGCCTAATGTTTCGTGACATGTGGCAGTCGGCCGGTAAATATGTACCACGTGTAGATCAATTATTAAAAGTAGCTCCTTACATTGTAAAAATGGGATGTTTTGCACGTGTTGAAACAAACGGAGGTGGTTTTGAGCAAATAAATCTGCTATTTGGAGAAAATCCAAACAAAGCTGTCCGCGAATGGACGAAACCTTTTTACGAAGCCGGTATACAAACACAATTGTTAGACCGCGGCTTGAATGGTCTTCGCATGAGCCCTGTACCTGCAGACGTTCGCAAATTATTTTATAAAGTAAAAAAAGCACAAGGTACCGATATTGCACGTACATTCTGCGGATTGAATGATACTCGTAATATTATTCCATCTATTGGATACGCAAAAGAAGGTGGTATGATTTCACAATGTAGTTTGTGTATCACATTCTCTCCTATTCATACGGTAGAATATTACACCAATATGGCTTTTGAATTAATTAAAGCCGGTGCTGACGAAATCTGCTTAAAAGATATGGCAGGTATAGGTCGTCCTGTATCTTTAGGAAAAATCGTAAAAAATATCAAAGAAAAATATCCTGAAATTCCTATTCAATATCATAGTCATGCAGGCCCAGGATTTAGCATGGCATCAATCCTTGAAGTATGTAAAGCAGGATGCGATTTCGTTGATGTTGGTATGGAACCACTTTCATGGGGCACAGGACATGCTGATGTATTGGCTGTCCAAGCCATGTTGAAAGATGCAGGATTTGATGTTCCTGAAATCAATATGGAAGCATATATGGAAACCCGTTCGTTGATTCAAGAAATGATGGACGATTTCTTAGGATATTACATTCCTTCCAGAAACAGATTAATGAGCTCATTACTTATTGCTCCTGGACTTCCGGGAGGAATGATGGGTAGCTTAATGACAGATTTGGAAACCAATCTTGAATCTATCAATAAATACAAGGCCAAAAATGGTCAACCTGCTATTACACAAGATCAACTTTTGATTAAGTTATTTAATGAGGTATCTTATGTATGGCCTAAGATGGGTTATCCTTGCTTAGTTACTCCATTTAGCCAGTATGTAAAGAATATGGCTTTGATGAATGTAATGCAAATGGAAAAAGGCAAAGAACGTTGGTCTATGATTGCTGACGATATTTGGGATATGATGTTAGGGAAAGCAGGCCAATTACCGGGTAAATTAGATAAAGAATTAATTGCAAAAGCAAAAGAACAAGGTCGCGAATTTCATAATGAAGATCCTCAAAGCAACTTCCCTGATGCATTAAATACATTCCGCAAGGAAATGGAAGAAAATAAATGGGAATTAGGCCGAGATGATGAAGAATTATTCGAATTAGCTATGCATCCACAACAATATCGTGCATACAAATCGGGTCAAGCTAAAGCAGATTTCGAAGCCGACTTAGCAAAACGCAAAGCTGATCGTGAAAATTGCAATGGATCTTTATCACTACCACAAACTGTAACAGTTGATGTTAACGGCGAAAAATTTGCAGTAACAATTGGAGCAAACAACGGAAAAGAAACTTCTGCAACAACTACAGTTTCTGCAGCACCGGGCGAAGGCACGGCTTTAACATCTCCATTGGAAGGTAAATTTTATTTAGTAAAAAACACATCAGACGCCACAGTAAAAGTTGGTGATTTTGTAAAGAAAGGTCAAACAATATGCTACATCGAAGCAATGAAAACGTTCAATGCTATTGCAGCTGAATTTGACGGAGTTATCACAGAAATTAGTTTGCCAATAGGTGCAATGGTATCGGAAGATGATGTATTGATGAAAATAAAAGCATAACACCATGGAAGAAATATTAAATAAAATATATGAAATGACTGCGATCAGCAATATAATAGCTGATCCTAGATTTCTTATCATGTACGCTTTGGCTTTTATTCTATTATATCTAGGTATAAAGAAACAATATGAGCCTCTGCTATTAGTACCTATCGCTTTCGGCGTATTGATTGCCAATTTTCCGGGAGGTGATATGGGTGTTACACAAGCTGCCGAAGATGGCACTATTAAGCTTATTAACGGCGAAATAGTCAATATATGGGAGATGTCATTACCACAAATAGCACATGAACTTGGTATAATGAACTTTATATACTATTTGCTCATTAAAACAGGTTTCTTACCTCCTATTATTTTCATGGGTGTAGGTGCATTAACCGACTTCGGACCAATGCTTAGAAATCTTAAATTAGCAATTTTTGGTGC
>MWBK01000086.1 GCA_002069025.1 Bacteroidetes bacterium ADurb.Bin302
CACCATTTGCAGCGCGCGAACCATAAATAGCAGATGAAGATGCATCTTTTAAAATCTCTGTAGACTCAATATCGGATGGGCTTAAGTAACTAATATCTTGAACAATAATTCCGTCAACAACATATATTGGAGACGAATTATTAATAGTTCCGATACCACGAATACGAACCTCTGCAGCTGCACCCGGTTGACCTGAATTAGCATTTACCGTTACACCTGCAGCACGGCCTTGCAATGCTTGATCAACACCTGAAGAAGCAGATTTTTGTAATGCGTCTGATTTGACAGACGATATAGCACCGGTTAAGTCACTCTTTTTCATTGTACCGTAACCTACAGCTACAACTTCGTCCAGAATTTTGTTGTCCGGACTCATAACAACATCGATTTTGCCTGAATTAACTTTGAGAGTTTGTCCAACGTAACCAATGTAAGAAAATGATATTGTTTTGCCTTCGGGTACGGTAAGCGAATAATTACCATCAATGTCGGTAATAGTACCCGTTGAGGTTCCCGTAACGATGACATTAACGCCGGGCTCTGGTTCACCAGTGTCTTCCAGCGTAACGACACCGCTAACAGTCTTCTGTGCCATAACACAGAAAGAGATAAGCAGCGAAGCTAAGATAAGTGCTGATTTTTTCATGATTATTGTTATAAATTAATTGAATGTAAAATAATCGATTTAATTTTAAGGCTTGAATAAAGCATAATCCAAACATCCATTGTGCAAATATACGGTGTATGAATGAACAATCGTTTCCAATGATACTCAACCTAGCTACATCATTTAGGTAAAAAAAATACTTCATTACTTCATCATAAAAATGATAAATAATTAACCATTAGACTTTTACGCATACGATTGCTTTTTCAAGATATAAATGTTTTCAACAAAATAAAGTGTTAAAAAATCGTCAAACCTTGTTTTTTGACTTGCAAAAAGTTATGTTTTTTTTAGAAATGTGGATTTTATATCTCTTTTTTCTTGCGTTTTCTTGTAGTTTTTACAGATCTTGCCTCTTTTTTAGGTTTAGGAATATAAGATTTGTACTTTGGCATTTCTACACAAACTGTAGTTTTTAAAGTATAATATTGGTCAACAGAAAATCCATCTTCCTTAACTCCATTCATTATTTGAGATTTAATGTATAGCTCGGAATATAAATTTTGGTAATCTGCATCAAACTCAAGAGACAAAAGCCATGCTGAGGTATGTATATTGCACTTTTGCAGTTCATCTAACAAAAATACTATTTTATCAGAAAAATATGAAGATGCGTCACGAATCCGCTGCTGACAATAATCATTTATAAGAGCATTTTCAAGCATCTTTTTTAATGTGGATTGAAATTTTAAAGCAACTTCTTGAATATCACGCAATTGAACTCGTATTGACTCCAAGTACTGTGAAGCATCAACAGAAAAAGACGAAATATTATCCGTAACTTGCTTGGATAAGCGATTTAGGAAGCCTATTGCAACTCTAAATCCGCATAAATCGCTTACTAAATTTAGGATAAAATTTGACTTCTCTTGGAGTAACTGGTCTGATACTGTACAAAAATCTTGCTTATTACTTCCAAAGTCTGTAACACGACTATCAAGACACAAACAACGCCTGTGTATAGGACTTAAAAGAATAATGCCGTCTAAACTTCTGCATCTGCTTAGCGCTACATATACCTGACCCGGTGCAAATGCTCTATCGGCATCAATCATTGCCTTATCAAAAGTAAGACCTTGACTTTTATGAATTGTAATCGCCCATGCTAATCGTAGGGGAAATTGAGTAAATGTTCCTAATAGTTTTTCTTCTATATCACGCGTATCTTTGTTCATGGTATATGACATATTTTCCCATATATCCGGCTGTAATTCAATAGTGTCATCTGAGTCAGAACATTTAACCATAATTGTATTAGCATCTGTATCAAAACCTACTACATCACCTATCTTGCCATTATAAAAACGTCTATCTCTATCGTTCTTTAAAAACATTACACGAGCTCCTAGCTTGAGTTCCAATACTTCTTCTGTAGGATATGATTTTTCAGGGAACTCCCCTTTAATGATGGCTTTAAATTTACTTATGCCACCTTTTAATGATTTTAATTCGCTTAAATTAATTGTGTCTGCTTTATAATTATGCGTTGTTAATGTAATGTATTTTTCTTTAGAAGATGGCTTAAAATCAGGTTTATAAAGATTTTCTAAGAGTTCAAAGTTCTTTTTGCTTAAACGGTTATTTCTAACCTCATTTAATAGTTCGATAAAATTCATATCACTCTGCCTGAAAATTTTATCTAGCTCTATATAGATAGGAGGAAATTCTTTGACAACTTTACTATCAAAGAAATACATGCCATCATAATATGGAGAGAGTATTTCTTTTTCTTCCTCTTTATAAACCGGCGATAACTGATATAAATCGCCGATAAATAGCACTTGAACACCACCAAAAGGGAGGTTTGGACAATATTTATAATGTCTTAATATTGTATCAATAGCATCTAAAACATCTGCACGCACCATACTCACCTCATCTATTACAAGCAATTCTAGAGATTTGAAAATTTGACGGCGCGAACCAACAAAATGTACTTTAGAAATTAAATCACGTCTGCCATCTTCTGTAGGCAAAAAAGGATGAAACGGTAACTGAAAAAATGAATGAATTGTTACTCCACCCGCCTGTATTGCAGATACACCGGTTGGTGCAACAATTGCCATTGATTTACTACTTTCATTATGGAGATTCCTTAAAAAGGTGGTCTTCCCAGTTCCGGCTTTACCGGTGATAAATATAGAACGGCTTGTGAAAGACGCAAAATCGTGAGCTAATTGATACGGAGAAATTTCTGTTTGCATGATATCGAATTTTGATGGGATAAATTTTGATTCATGCAAAGATATTGAAAATTGAGTTAATTCAAGATAATTTGTCGGTTTTTACAACTTTGAAAAGATTTTTTATGATGTATTTGTATTTAATTAAAATGAAGTAAAAAAAATGCAGGAATGAAAAATCATTCTTGCATTTTTGGTAGCGCAACCGGGAATCGAACCCGGGTTTCCGCCGTGAGAGGGCGGCGTCCTAGGCCACTAGACGAATGCGCCATTAAACGTGCTGCAAAGGTAATAAAAAAATTATTACAACCGCAAACTTATATTACAATTATATAGACCACTCAAAACCATCCTTTGTATCATTGATGGTAAATCCTGAAGCTGTTAGCTCATTACGGATTTTGTCTGAAGTAGCCCAATCTTTATTCTTTTTTGCCTGCATACGTATATCAAGTAACAGATCAACAGCTTTCTTGTAAGCCTCAGTGTTACTACTATTACCTGTTGCAGATTCGTCATATAAACCTAAAATATCCTCAATAAAGAGTTTAAATACAGATTTAAGTTCTTCAAGATCTTCCGATGAAATCGTAGCTTTTCCGTCTTTTACTGCATTAATACTCTTAACAGAATCAAACAAATGCGATATTACGATAGGTGAATTAAGGTCGTCAGACATGGCATCTTCGCAACTTTTACGAAGTCCTTTTACATCAATAGTAGATTGCGCTGAAACGGTCAAACTATTTAAACGTCTGTATGCTTCCATCAAACGCTGCATACCCTTTTCTGAAGCTTGTAATGCTTCATTACTAAAATCTACGGTACTACGATATTGAGCTTGCAATATGAAGAAACGGATTGTCATTGGAGAATAGGCTTGTCTCAACAGATCGTGCTTACCTGTGAAGAACTCGTCCAAAGTAATAAAGTTTCCTAATGATTTGCCCATCTTTTGTCCATTAATGGTAATCATATTATTGTGCATCCAATAGCGGACGGTTTGGTGTCCCAAAGCAGCAGTTGATTGCGCAATTTCGCATTCGTGATGCGGGAAAATTAAATCCATACCGCCACCATGTATATCAAACTCCTCGCCTAAATATTTTGTACCCATTGTAGAGCACTCAAGATGCCAACCGGGGAAACCATCACTCCATGGTGAAGGCCAACGCATAATATGTTCCGGTTGCGCCTTCTTCCACAAAGCAAAATCGGTACTACGATGTTTCTCGCTTTGTCCATCAAGTACACGTGTTGTTTCTAATAATTCGTCTATATTACGTCCGGACAACTCACCATAATTGTATCTTTTACTGTATTTTTCAACATCAAAGTATACTGAACCTTCGCTTTCGTAAGCATAACCGGATTCTATTATTTTCTTAATAAATTCAATTTGCTCTATTATATGACCTGATGCATGCGGCTCAATACTTGGCGGCAATACATTAAGAGCCTCCATGGCTTTGTGATAACGATTTAGATAATATTGCACAACTTCCATTGGTTCTTTGCTTTCCAAACGAGCTTTCTTTGCAATTTTATCTTCGCCTTCGTCTGCATCATGTTCAAGATGACCTACGTCAGTAATGTTACGTACATATCTGACTTTGTATCCAAGGTGCTGCAAATAACGGAATAACAAATCAAATGTAATTGCAGGGCGGGCATGTCCTAAATGACCATCTCCATAAACTGTAGGTCCGCACACATACATACCAACATAGGGACTATGTATTGGTACAAACTTTTCCTTTTTTCTGGTTAACGTATTGTATATAAAAAACTTATGTTCCATAACATATTTGTATTCGTTTGTGCTTACAAAGATAGATAAAAACAATAAAATATTTGAATTATCATTTATCAAATGTTAGTTTTGCCTCACATAAACCCTATACACTCATTATTATGAAAAAAATCTTTATTATACTTAGCAATATTTTATTTTTAACGACTCTCATTTCCGCACAAACGGTAACTACGAATCCATCTATCGTACAAGATGGTTATACAGGAGATGTCACCATCATCTATAATCCGGCAGGAGGACCAATGGCAAGCGCTACGAATGCTTACGCTCACATTGGTTTAATAACCTCTGCCAGCTCAGACGATTCTGATTGGCAATGCGCTCCGGCTAACTGGTTAGATAAATCTGTAAAATACAAGATGACGAAAAGCGGTAGTAACTGGACATTAAACATAGGCAATATGTACACATACTTTAGTGCATGCGCCTCAGACACGTTTGAGAAAATTGCAGTTGTATTTAATGATGGAGTTGTGGGAGGCAAAGAAGGCAAAGATCCTAACGGGAAAGATTTTTTTGTTGATATTGCTCCTGCAGGTTTAGCTGTATTATTTGATGGTACATCATCATCGGGAATTGTCAATTCCGGAGCATCTGTTACATTAATAGCAAACGCTACTGCATCAGTCAATCTGGTAATAAAGAAAAATGGCACATCGGTTAAAACAGCAAGCGGTACATCTATTACACATACTGAAACACTTTCATCAGCAGGAGATTACGTTTACGAAGTATATGGAAACGGAACTTTATATGATAGCAGAACAGTTAGCGTCATATCCGCTCCGGTAAATGCCGCACGTCCAAGCGGTCTGTTAGAAGGTATTACATATAACAGTTCAGATAATACAAAAGTACATTTGTGTCTTTATGCTAAAGACAATGCTAATGTCTTACCTGACAATATATTTGTAATTGGCGATTTTAACAATTGGACTCCTTCTAACTCATACCAACTTAAAAAAGATGGATCTACCGGATATTGGTGGACTGAAATCACAGGTTTGACATCAGGCAGAGAGTACGCATTCCAGTATTTAGTAAAGATAGGTTCAAAAACAGTCAAAATAAGCGACCCTTATTCAGAAAAAGTACTTCATCCTGACGATCAATGGGAACCAAAGACTAATTACCCTAATTTAATGGACTATCCTAGTAAAGGAGAAGGATATGTATCTGTACTACAAACAAATAAGCCTGAATTTAATTGGAGTTCAGCAACTACAAATTTTTATAAACCCAATAAAAACAATCTTGTGATTTATGAATTGTGGGTTCATGATTTTTCACCGCAACACTCTTTCCGCTCTATTATAAATAGATTGGATTACATCTCCAATCTTGGAGTTAATGTTTTGGAATTAATGCCTGTTACAGAATTCGATGGTAATAAGAGTTGGGGATACAATCCTACTCATTACTTTGCACTTGACAAAGCATACGGATGCGAAAATGATTTAAAAACACTTGTTGATGAATGCCATAAAAGAGGCATCGCAGTGGTATTGGATATGGTGTTTAATCATGTAACAGGATCGGCTCCACAGGCAAGATTGTATTGGGGTACTAACTCAATTGCTACGAATAATCCTTGGTTTAATCAATCTGCACCTCATGGTGGAAGTGTTAATCAAGATTGGAACCACAATTTCGAACCAACTAGAAATTTAATGAAAAGAGCGCTTAAATATTGGATAGACGAATATAAAGTTGACGGATATCGCATGGATTTATCGCACGGCTTCTGTGGGCCTTCATGCAATGAACGTACTGCAATTATGTTTGACTATTACAATAATGGTGTAAAAGCAGGTAATCAATATGCATATTTTATTCTGGAACATTGGGAAGAATCATCAGGCGAAAGAGGTAATTACATAAATAACGGCATGATGTGTTGGTCATACAATAACTCGCAAACAGGTACCGCATTCTCACAAACAGCAATGGGTTGGTTAAGAGATGGTGATGCTCTTGATGGCGCTGGTATGGATGGTTGGATTTCGTATAGTGAAAGCCACGATGAACAACGCAATTTCTGGAAATCAAAAATGTGGGGAAACAGTGATTTCAAAACTAATGTTGCATCACGTATGAACAGAGTACCTCTAAATGTCGCATTTGGAGCATTACAAGATGGTCCTCACATGTTATGGCAATTCCAAGAATTAGGATATGATTATTCTATATGCAGAAGTGAAAGCGGTTTATATGACAGCAACGATACGGGTAGTGCTAATTGCAGCAGAGTTGATCCAAAGCCCATTCCGGAAGCATTAAGCTGGTATACAAATGCAGATCGCATGAATTCATATAAAAAGATAGGTCAGATATTACAACTAAGAACTAAAATTAAACCGACAGTATTTGAAGGAAATCCAACAAGCACTGATTTAGGATCAGGCAAGGCAGCTAGAAGTATAATATGGGGAAGTGGCAATGATCGTATATTTATTGTCGGAAACTTTAATGTTCCATCAGGAAGTGAGTTCGTAGGGTCTGTAAACATAACTTTGCCATCAGGTAATTCGTGGTTTGACTATTTAGCAAATGGTAATAACTCATTAAGTGCAGGGACCAGCATCAGCCTAAGTCCGGGAGAAGTTAAAATATATACAGCATCTAGGTTGACTTTACCTAGTGTACCTAATGTTTACAATGACTTTGTCGGCATTGAAGAAACTACAACAGATCCTGATTTGATTTGTAATGTTTATCCTTCATTGGTTGATGACTATGTTACAATAGATAGCCCTGAAGGAATTCGTAGAATTGATGTAGTAGGTTTAAATGGTGAGACAATTAAACTTGGCGTATCAGATAGTAAGGTATATAATCTTGCAGGCTTACCAAAAGGTCCATACCTAGTTGTTGTAAGCTTTGACAAAAAACAACAAGTATACAAGATTATAAAAAAATAAAGGCAATCTATATTCATACAAAAAGGCAGCAAAAAAATTGCTGCCTTTTGTATTTCTGAACTATTATATTAGAATCTAATCAGCATTGCTCCTGACGAGTAACCACCACCGAATACTGATAAGCCTATCAAATCGCCCTTCTTAAACTTATCTTTATTCTGAACTACAGACAACATAGAACTTGGGGAACCTGTATTACCTAACCGGCTAATGTTATTTAGAAACTTATCGTCAGGAAGATTCCACTGATTTGCAATATGACTAACGATTCGCAAATTTGCTTGATGACATGCAAAATATGATACATCGTTTATTGTTAAGTTGTTTTTGTGTAATAAAATTTCAAGTGTTTTAGGCATATAAATACATGCATGTTGAAACACGTCTCTTCCGTCATGCATTGTAATGCCGGTAGTTTTTGGAAATAATCCTACTCCTCCGGGGCCTTTCCCTATACAACCTAAACCTAGTGTTGTAACATCAAGTATTTCAGCATCAGACTCTGATTGTCTTTCTTTTGATATAAATACAGCCACAGCTGCATCACCCCACAAATGTCCGCTTTGTGGATTTGTCAAATCATTGTATGCGGAATTTTCTTCTGAGCATATTATTAAAGCCTTGCTTGCCTTGTTCATTGCAAAATAGCCTTCAATAATTTCTACTCCATTTACAAATGATGAACATGCAGAAGTAACTGCAAGTGCTTTGGCATTAGTAATGTTAAAATGACGCTGAACTCTGTGAGCTAAAGTCCCTACCGTATCCAAAATAGTATATGACGCAGACACTATTAAATCTACATCCTCAATATTATAAGACAAATTAGTTTTTGCATCTGTTACTGCATCAATTCCCATTGAGTAGCCATCTTCATTATCAGCAGTTTTGGATCTGGAATGAATTCCTGTACGTTGCAACAACCACTCATCTGTCAATCCTAAGGTATCTTCGAAATATTTGTTTATGATTCTTCCTTGGGGAACAAACATTCCCATTGCATTTATATACATATATTACAAACTTATTATGATAATTATTCGTTATTTGAGAACTTAAATATCAGTGAGTATATTATTATTTGTTGTCCTAATTTTTAGAACCGGGTGCAAATGTGTAGAAAAACATTGAATTATTAACAATCTGCAATTAAATATTGGCCAAAAATTAATTTTCTTTTGCCAATACTGTTAATTTGTATCAAATTATATATAATTTATGCTGTTAAACATAAAAAAGACTATTGATACTACAAATTAAATTTCGTAATTTGCCAAGCCTTAGAATTTAAATTTATCATAAATTAATCCAATTATTATGAGAGTCTACCAAACTAACGAAATCAAGAACATTTCACTTGTGGGAAGTTCGGGGTCAGGTAAGACCACTCTTGCTGAAGCAATGCTTTTTGAGAGTGGTCTAGTAAAAAGAAGAGGAAGTGTAGAAGCAGGCAATACTGTTTCTGATTATTTTCCTGTTGAACATGAATATGGTTATTCGGTTTTCCCTACAGTTCTACACGTAGAATGGCTAAACAAAAAACTTAATTTTATAGATTGTCCCGGATCGGACGATTTTGTAGGTGGCTTAATAACATCACTGAGCGTTACAGATACGGCTTTAATGCTAATTAATGCACAACACGGCGTAGAAGTAGGAACACAAAATCAGTATAGACAAATCGATAAAATGGGCAAACCGTGTATTTTCGTAATTAATCAACTCGATCACGAAAAAGCCGATTACGAAAATTCAATTGAAAATTTGAAAGAAAACTATGGAGCTAAAGTTATTCCTATTCAATTTCCAATATCTGTCGGGCCATCTTTTCATGCATTAATTGACGTATTATTGATGAAAATGTATCAATGGAAACCCGAAGGTGGTGTCCCTGAAATACTAGCTATTCCGGAAGAATATATGCAAAAAGCAAAAGACATGCACAATGCATTAGTTGAAGCTGCTGCAGAACATGATGAAGGATTAATGGACAAATACTTTAGCGATGGAAGTTTGAGCGAAGATGAAATGCGCCTAGGTATACGTAAGGGATTAACTACTCATGATATTTTACCTGTTTTCTGCGTATGTGCAGGAAAGGATATGGGCGTAAGACGTTTGATGGAATTTTTAGGTAATGTAGTGCCTTTTGTAAGCGATATGCCATATCCGGAAACTACGGATGGAACTAAAGTTGCACCTGATAAAAATGCCTCAACAAATCTATATGTTTTCAAAACCTCTGTTGAGCCACACATCGGCGAAATTTCATACTTCAAGGTGATGTCAGGAACTGTAAAAGAGGGTGATGACCTATTTAATGCTACTCGAAACTCGAAAGAACGTATAAATCAATTATTTTCTGTTGCCGGTCAAACGAAAGAGAAAGTTGAGGAACTAGTTGCAGGAGATATAGGAGCCACTGTAAAACTAAAAAACACCAGAACAGCTAATACTCTTAACGATGGGGCTTCAGAAAAACAATTTGGTTTTGTTCATTATCCTGATTGGAAATATAGAAGAGCTATAAAGGCAGTTAATGCAAGTGATGATGCAAAATTAGGCGAAGTACTAAATCGTATGCACGAGGAAGACCCCACATGGAATATCGAATACTCAAAAGAATTGAAACAAACCTTAGTGCTTGGACAAGGAGAATTTCACCTTAAAACTTTAAAATGGCGTATTGAAAATAACGACAAGATTCCTGTTGTATTTTCTGATCCGAAAATACCATATAGAGAAACTATAAGGAAGGCAGCACGCGCAGATTATCGTCATAAGAAACAATCGGGAGGTGCAGGTCAATTCGGTGAAGTACATCTTATTGTTGAACCCCTTATAGAAGGTGAAGCTGCCAAAGAATTGTATAAATTTAATGGTCAAGAATTTAAAATCTCTGTTAGAGACAAACAAATTACACCACTCGAATGGGGAGGTAAATTGGAATTTATTAATAGCATAGTAGGTGGTGCAATTGATGCTCGTTTCTTACCTGCTATACAAAAAGGTATAATGGATTGCATTGAACAAGGTCCTCTTACCGGTTCTTATGCAAGAGATGTTAGAGTAATTGTTTACGATGGCAAAATGCACCCGGTTGATTCTAATGAGATTTCATTCAGACTAGCCGGTAGACATGCATTTAGTGAAGCATTTAAGAATGCCGGACCGAAAATTTTGGAACCGGTTTATGATGTAGAAATCACAGTACCTTCTGCACGTATGGGTGATGTAATAAGCGATTTGCAAGGCAGACGTGCTGTTATTATGGGTATGGGAAGCGAAAAAGGTATGGAAAAAATAAATGCCAAGGTTCCTCTAAAAGAAATGAATAATTATTCTATTGCACTAAGTTCAAATACCGGTGGTAGAGCATCATTCAATATGAAATTTTCTAGTTACGAATTAGTACCTGCTGAAGTACAGGATGTTTTACTAAAGGAATA
>MWBK01000087.1 GCA_002069025.1 Bacteroidetes bacterium ADurb.Bin302
TGGTGTTGATATCAAAAAATTGATAGACAAACATGGTACTCCATTGAAATTAACCTATCTCCCCAAAATTGGAATGCAAATTAATAAGGCAAAAAATATGTTTGCCAATGCATTCAAAAAACATAAATACGAGGGGGAGTATTTTTACTGTTATTGTACAAAGAGTTCCCACTTTTCTTTTATAGTAGAAGAAGCATTGAAGCATAATATTCATTTAGAAACTTCTTATGCCTACGATATTGAAATTGTGAACCGATTGTATCAACGCAGAAAGATTAATAAAGATACTTTTATCATTTGCAATGGGTACAAGCAAAAGCAATACACTTCAAGAATTGCTAAGCTGATTAATTCAGGGTTTAAAAATGTAGTTCCAATTTTAGATAACAAGGAAGAGCTACAAGCTTATAAAAGAAGTGTAAGATCAGCAACGCCATTTTCTGTGGGGATTAGAGTTGCCGCTGAAGAAGAACCCAATTTTCCATTCTATACTTCTCGTTTAGGTATACGTGCAAAAGATATCCTAGAATTTTATGTTGATGAAATTGAAGGATATGAAGATAAGTTTCAATTAAAAATGTTGCATATCTTCTTAAATAAAGGAATAAAAGATGATATCTATTATTGGAGTGAACTCAATAAAATCATCAACCTTTATTGTCAATTAAAGAAGATCTGTCCAGAATTGGATTCAATTAATATTGGAGGTGGTTTTCCTATTAAACACTCATTGGGTTTTGAATATGATTATCAATTCATGATTAATGAGATTGTAGGGAATATTAAAAAAGCTTGTAAAAAGGCAAAAGTACCAATGCCCAATATTTATACTGAATTTGGAAGCTTTACAGTAGGAGAGAGCATGGCACATATTTATAGTGTTATTGGAGAAAAAATTCAGAATGATCGGGAGTGTTGGTATATGATTGATTCTTCATTTATTACCACTTTGCCTGATACCTGGGGTATAGGAGAAAAGTTTTTGATGCTACCAGTTAATAAATGGGATAACGAATACCAGCGAGTAGTATTAGGAGGTATTACCTGTGATAGCCATGATTACTATGATTCTGAAGAACATATAAATGAAGTGTTTTTACCTAAACTTACTACCGTAGATAAAAAAGAAGCTGAATCAAATAAAGAGCCGCTCTATGTTGGATTCTTTCATACAGGTGCATATCAAGATCAGATAAGTGGTTATGGTGGAATTAAGCATTGCTTGATCCCTTCTCCTAAGCATGTCATAGTAGAGTTAGATAAAAATGGTAAAATGATCGATTGGGTTTATGCAAAGGAACAAACAGCTCAAAGCATGTTGAAAATTTTAGGCTATCTATAATAGGTCTCATCAGTAAAAAGCATTTATGAAAAAGTTGTATTTCTTATCCGTTTTTTTGTTTGCTTGCTTATTGAATACTCATGCTCAGTCAGCAGAGGATTCAGTAAAAGCAACGGTTCGTAAAATGTTTTTTGCAATGATGGAGGCAGATGGTGCCATGTTGCAAGATTGTTTTACAGAGAATGCCATTATGCAAACAATAACTACCAACAAAGAGGGAAAATTAGTTGTTCGAACTGATTCTGTTGCTGCTTTTGTGCGTCAAGTTTCCAATTTGCCTAAGGGTTTAGCAGACGAAAGAATTGTATTTGATGTAGTAAAAGTAGATGGTCCACTAGCAACCGTTTGGACTCCATACCAATTTTATAGACGTGCAGACTTTAGTCATTGTGGAGTAAACTCCTTCCAATTGGTAAGGAATAACGATAAATGGCGAATTCAATATATAATAGATACAAGAAGAAAAACAGGTTGTTCTCAATAGTTCTAGACTAAATTAATCTTCTTTTAATTCGGCTAATAATAGTTTCAGCTGTTCAATGTATTTGCCATATAATTTTCTGATATACCATTTCGTTAAGTAAATAAGTCCTACTACCATTGCAATACAGTACCCAATGATAAATCCGATATAAATACTTTTTGTGACTTTTAATTTGCTGTACAAGTTATCTAAAACCGCAATCGGTTCTTTTTCATTATATCCCAAAAACAAGGCGAACAAAAAACAGATAGGCAATAAAGCCATATTGAACTGAAAATACCGGTGTGTAAAATCTTCCAGCATTTTAATTAATTGATGAAGATTCTGTTTTATTGGCAATACTGATTGGTCAAATTCATTTATTTTTCTAAGCAAATAAAAGAAGATCAATGTAAATGGAATAAATATGACACCAAATAAACCAAAGTAAATTTTCATGGATGAATAAGAGCTAAAAAAAGCAATCCCAATAAATAATGGTACCACTAATGCACAACAAGCAATTTCGAACCAAAGACTTTTTTTGATTTTACTAATTACAGAACTCGCTTCCCCTTTTAATAATTCAGTAAAGTTCCCTTCGGTCATCTTAGGACTTCCTTCCATTAATTTCTGGTTAATCAATCCTTTTAAATCATCTAATTCCATAGTTATTGATTTAGATCCTTTCAAAGTTTTTTAATGTGGCTTCTCTAAGCTTAACTTTAATCCGATTCATTTTTACCGCTATATTATTGGCAGTAATTCCTATTATTTCACTTATTTCTGCATAGCTATAATCTTCTAAATAAAGCATTACTATTGCTTTATCTATTTTAGATAATTCAGCTATGGCTTGATACATCGCCTTGGTTTTGTCTTCAATTGAATCTCGTTCCAAGTGTATCGCTAATTCAGGAATATCGGAGACGGTAGCAATAAATGCGTTCTTCTTATCTTTTCTAAAAAAAGTGATGGCTGTATTCAGTGCTACTCGATAGAGCCAGGTTGAAAATTTTGCATCTCCTCTAAATTGATTAAAAGCTTTCCAAGCTTGCAGGGTGATTTCTTGAAACAAATCTTCTTTGTCTTCCTGCCAATTCATATACAGATTACACACTTTATGTATGATTTTCTGATTTTGATTCAGCAGTTCTATGAAATCTTTTTCTGTTTTGCCCATTAATAATCTATTGGTAGTAGTACTAACTAAAATATTACAAGGTCAGTCCATTTATATCATTTTTAGTATATTTAAGAGAACCAAATCATACTAATATGAAAAAGAATATGGGTACTGTAGACAAAACAGTACGAATTATCATTGCTGCAGTTGTTGCAGGATTATATTATGCGGGTACTATTTCTGGAACATTGGGTATCGTATTACTCGTGTTGGCTGGGGTATTTGTTTTAACAAGCTTGGTAAGCTTTTGTCCACTATATACATTGTTTGGAATTTCTACCTGTCCAAATAAACAGTAATATTCGAGAAGTTGAATGATATCCAATAAAAATCCCGGCTGTTTAAATAACCGGGATTTTTCTTTAGACAATGCATTACAAGAGACAATGTATCTTTTACAATTCAAGCCTACAATGATTTCCTTGAAACTTTAGCCCTATTAATTAATTGCAATTTGCTTTGGGGCATTTTTAACTTCTTCCTTTTTGGGTAATAATAATTTCAAAACCCCATTTTCATATCTTGCTTGGATGCCATCTGCATTGATCTGTTCATCAATAGAGAAACTTCTTTTAAAACTTTTGTAGGTAAATTCTTTTCGAATTGTTTTATATGATTTCTCTTCGCTGCCCTCTTTCTTTTCATAAGATATGGTTAACAATCCCTTGTCTACCTGAATAATGAAGTCTTCTTTGCTTCTACCAGGTGCATTCAATTCTAAATGAAAAGCATCAGTAGTTTCATGAATGTTTACTGCAGCGGTAGGATAACCACTTGGAATGCTGCTTCCAAAATTGTTTGGAAAAGCATTGAATAATTCATCAAATACGTTCGTGTTGTGTTGTTTTAAAATAGACATAAAATAAATTTTATTGGTTGATCAATTGTTTTAAAGTTTTGTGCAAATGGTATTCCATTCCAAAAAATAAGTAGTAATGACAATCAAAAGCCATATTATTCAGCCATAATGACTTCCGTTTTTTAAATTAGCGCCATTAT
>MWBK01000088.1 GCA_002069025.1 Bacteroidetes bacterium ADurb.Bin302
CAAACAAACATCTAGAGGAAATAGGTAAAAGAAATGGATTAGTCGGAATTGGATTATGGGAAACCGCTGTTTGTGGTACTGATGCAGAAGCAACTGCAAAGAGCATCAGATATGTTGCAGATAAAATTGGAGTAACCAAAGTAGCACTAGGTTCAGATTTTGATGGAGCCATAGGCACCCATTTTGATGTCACAGGATTGCCGCTAATAGTGAACGCATTACAAAAGGAGCATTTTACTAGAGCAGAGATAGAACTTATATTAGGTGGAAATATTCGAAATTTTTTCTTAAAAAATTTACCCGAGGGCAATTAGAAAAATTTTTGTACGAACTCGTTCTCTTTCAATTCCGCCAAATTTTCTACACTAAGTGGCTTACTTACAAATTGAGCCACTACAGGGAATTTTTTGGCCCTTGAAAAATCTTCTGGATCAATTGTTGAAGAAAGAATAATGACTTTAGTATTAGGTAGTTTATCTGCAAATAGAGGTATATAAGCTTCCAAAAACTCCCAGCCATTCATAACAGGCATATTGATATCTAGTAAAATTAAAGAAGGAGAATCTTCCACTGGTTGAGAACTCGTTGCAAATAGATCCTTAAAATAATCAAGTGCATCGCTTCCATCTACTGCAGTAACTACATCGTTTGTAAACCCCGTCCGCTTCAAAAGCAATTTTGAAATAGTTAGCGAAATGCTATCATCATCTACACAAAGGATTTTATTAATCATCTAGCTAAAGTTCTACTTTTACAAATGTTATTCGCTTGGTATTATTGAAGATACATCAAAAAAATAAACCAAACTTATTTTCGCTTTGCTTTTTCCCATAAAACAGATTGCTCCCCAAAGAAATATCGAGCAAATCCAGCAATAACGGCATAATTCATTAAACAAAAATAATAGGGAATAAAGAATAGTTTCACTTTAAGTTGCTTTTGCTCCATTACCCATCCCAATAAAGCTGCTGTATAAAAGAACAGTTGCCCCAACAACATTAATCCATATATATTCATGTATCCTAAGCTCCCAACTAATACTATGTTTACTATAAAAGCTAAAATCATTAAGTAAGGAGTAACCACCCATCTTAAAATACGATGGCTAATATATTCAAAGCTTAAAACTGGCTGTTTGAAAGGTAAAAGTAAGGCCCTTAAACGAATGGTAGATTGAACTCCGCCAGCTGCTATTCTAATTTTCCGTTTTAACTCTTCTCCTGTGTTTGCAGAAGCCAATTCTGTTGCATAAGCATCCGGTTCATAAACAATCTTGAAACCTTTCAACGCAATATTCATGGATATCATGAAATCGTCTAGAATGGTATCGGGCTCAACAGGCTGATATAAGTTGGTTCTAATGCTAAACAATTCGCCTGCAGCACCAACCACTGAATACAATTCAGAATCCCATTTTTTTAATTTTGATTCATATTTCCAATAAAAGCCCTCACCAGCTGTTGCGTCTGCATTGTCATCAATCTGCACTCTTTTTTCTCCTGCAATTGCCCCAACTTTTTGATCTTGATAATGCCTACACATGAGTAAAATGGCGTCTTTATTCAGCATGGTATTGGCATCGGTAAATACCACAATTTCGGTGTCAACTTTACCCATTGCGCGGTGAACTGCAGCAATTTTACCACTTCTCCCTGGCTCATGCATTCCAAGAATTTGAGGATATTTTGCAATAATGGAAGGCGTTTCATCTGTTGACCCATCTGTAATGAAAACAAACTTGATTTTTTCTTGTGGATAATTTAAAGCCAGTGTATTTAGAATTTTTTCTTCTATACAATATGCTTCATTATACGCAGCCACCACAACAGTTACCGAAGGAGTATACCCAATAGCGGGTATTTGTTTTTTACCCAATAGCAAGCTTTTAAATTTTAAAAGCACAAACAATAGTAACCCATAACCCAAATAGGTATACAAGATCACCGCGATTGAAATCCAAAAAAATAGTTCCATAAAATTATTTAAGGCTTATATCCTAAATGACTGCTGTTGATTCCATTCGATAAATTCCACCATATGGCTCTGAATAGTTGCTTGATGAAAGGGTAGTTTTTCTCTTTTATATAGCTGATTACATTCCTAGGTGTAACTACCAATAAAAAATAAATGTAAAAGAAAATTGCTTTCACAAATGGTGCATTTCTTCTTATAAAGAGGATTCGATTCCGATTCATATAATATTCTTTAAGTGCACTCTTTTTACCTACTGAAACCGACTCTTTATGAAATATGGTTGCTTTCATGTTCACCCAAACTTCAAATCCATTGTGCCTAATTCTATCAGCCCAATCTAATTCCTCATAATATAAGAAGAAATTCTCTGCCATTGGACCTGCTTTTTCAATTGCTTCTCTTGTAACCATCATGGCAGCACCGTGCGCAAATCCTGTTGGTCCTACTAATTGATCATATTGTCCTTGGTCTGTTTCAAATTGTCCAATGCAGCTATTCCTTGCGGTTATATAATTCATTGGCGTATACCCAGCATATTGTAGCATAGTTGGTTGATCATAATACAAGAGTTTAGGGGAAATCACTCCAATGGAAGGATGACTATTTAATGTATTAACCAAAATATCAATAAGCCCTTCTGTAAACTCAGTATCGTTGTTTACAAAGAACAAATAATCTCCAGTAGCAGCAGCCAATCCAAGGTTATTTCCTCCCGCAAAACCAAGATTGATTTCAGAACGTATAAAATTTGCTTCAGGATATTTGATTTGCCATTGAGGTACAGGATTATCGGCACTCCCATTATCTACCACTATGATCTCTATATTAACATAGCTGTTTTTATCTCGAATTGAATTAAGCAATTCATCTGTTACATAACTATGATTAAAATTGACGGTGATGATGGAAACTCTTTTCATTTATCTAAAACTAATATTAGTAACGTAAATTATCTAAATTAGCGGAGAAAGTGAAATATTAGGTAAAATGGCTACAGATAACAGTCAGGTTTTAAAAGTTGAAAGAGTTTTTGCTGAACTATTAGAAGAGTTAGAAAAACAACCCGTAAGCAAACAAAAGGCCATGGAAATGCAACACCTTTTCTTGCATACGATGGAAAAAACATATAAAGTAAGTAGTCTAAATACTTACCAACCCGACAATGCAAAAGGCAGCGAAGAAATTGTTCTAGACATGGACAAATTATTGAGACAACATCGTTCTTTTAGTGTAAAAAACTTGCCAGACAAAGCAATCAATTGGGCAGCTGGATTAGCTTATTCAGGCGTAGGCCTCTTATTTATCACCATCGGCTTTTTGATGATTGTTACCCCTACTTCTGCAGAATTTGAAATAGCTACACTCTTTTACTTTAATGAACACGACGGATTTACCGTTTCAGATGCATTTGCCCTAGTGGTCATTTTTATTGGGATATTTTTTTTCATCAAAGCTTTTGTTGCACAAGATAAAAAGGAGTAAACTTATTTAATTGCTTCATCAATCATATCAAGCACTACATCATTAGGAGTAAATTTTCTAGCAAAGAATTTTCCTGATTGCATGAACGAATTATAATCATCTTTGGTTAGCAACTTAGGATTTTTCTGACCCTCGGACCAATCAATATAACGCAGGTTATTTCCTACAATATCTTCTTTAAAGGAAGAGTTATACAAGAGTGTTTGAAATATGAGTTCATCAGGCGCCCATGAATAGCGGAAAAACTTGACTATATGCGGCGAAGATTCAATTCGCTTTACGAGAAACACAATATGCTTAAGTGTTACAGTAAACCATTGAGATCGCCCAACAGGAATCAGCCCTTCAGGCATTTTTCTATTTGGAAGGATGAAATTGATTAGGTTCTGAATCTTAAATTTGCCAGGGAAATTCCAATGATTAAAATGATATTCTTTTACCCTAGAAATTGCCTCTGTCCACTCTGTTTCTACATCTAAACAATGCATAAAAGCTTTCCCTGGATTGTCACTCAAAAAACTATGAAAATTTTTTGAAGATTGAATAGGATAATCTTGCGCACTAAGCAGGTTTACATAATCAATATTCAGTCCGGAATTCACTATTTCTTTAAACCCATTAATAGTGGC
>MWBK01000089.1 GCA_002069025.1 Bacteroidetes bacterium ADurb.Bin302
ATGTCTTTTGGAACACTCATTGTAACAATACGTGGAGCGTGAGGTTTTAAATCTGCACGTGGTTCTGCTAATGTTTCTTGGATTTTTTCAAGAATATGCATACGACCATCGCGTGCTTGTTTTAGTGCTTTTTCCAAAATTTCGAATGATAAACCATCTACCTTTATATCCATTTGAGTAGCTGTAATACCATTCTTAGTTCCGGTTACTTTAAAGTCCATATCTCCTAAGTGATCTTCATCTCCTAAGATATCAGATAAAATTGCATAATTTGTACCTTTGTTTTCAGAGATAAGTCCCATCGCAATACCTGATACAGGTGATTTGATAGGAACACCGGCATCCATAAGTGCCAAGCATCCTGCACATACCGTAGCCATAGATGAAGAACCATTAGATTCCAATATATCAGAAACTACACGTACTACATATGGATAATTCTCAGGAATCATATTCTTAAGAGCGCGGCAAGCTAAGTTTCCGTGTCCAATCTCACGACGACCAATACCGCGTTGTGCTTTTGCTTCACCGGTAGAAAATGGAGGGAAATTGTAGTGTAATAAGAAATGTTCATTACCTTTTATCAAGGCTTCGTCAATCATTTTCTCATCTTGCTTCGTTCCTAAGGTTACTGTGCTTAATGATTGAGTTTCGCCACGAGTAAATACTGCTGAACCGTGAGGTCCGGGTAGATAATCTACTTCAGACCAAATAGGGCGGATTTCGGTTGTTTTACGACCATCTAAGCGTAAACCTTCATCCAATACGGCACGACGCATAGCCTCTCTTTCAATATCATGATAGTAGCGGTCTATCAGAGAAGCTTTTTCTGTTAACTCTTCTTCTGTAAATTGTGCTTTATATTCGTCTTTTACAGCAGTAAAATTTGCTTCGCGTAAGTGTTTGTCAGTGTTGCAAGATTTTGCTAATTCGTATGTTTTTGCGAATGTTTTATCGTGTAAGTCTTTGCGCAAGTCTTCATCATTAACTTCATGACAGTATACTCTTTTTTGAGTTTTACCGGCAGCTTCCATTAATTCCATTTGAACTTGACAGTGAACTTTTATTGATTCGTGTGCAACTTTTATTGCATTAAGCAAGTCTGTTTCAGAAACTTCTTTCATTTCGCCTTCTACCATCATAATGTTGTCAATAGTTGCAGCAACAATGATGTCTAGATCAGCCTTTTCTAATTGCTCAAAAGTTGGATTAATTACAAATTTTCCGTCTATACGAGCTACACGAACTTCAGAAATTGGTCCGTTAAATGGTATATCGCTGACTGCGATTGCTGCTGATGCAGCCAAACCTGCTAATGCATCAGGCATATCTTCTCCGTCTGCAGAATACATTGTAACATTTACAAATGTTTCAGCGTGATAATCGTCAGGGAATAGGGGACGTAATGCGCGGTCTACTAAACGTGCTGTCAGAATTTCGTAGTCTGATGCACGTCCTTCACGACGTGTAAAACCGCCTGGAAATTTTCCGTTTGATGCGAATTTTTCTTTATACTCTACGGTTAGTGGCATAAAATCGGTACCGGGAACTGCGTCCTTGGCCGAGCAAACCGTAGCCAATAACATGGTTTTACCCATGGTTACCATTACTGCTCCGTCAGCTTGTTTTGCTAACTTTCCTGTTTCTAGGGTAATGGTTCTTCCATCACCGAGTGTGATGGTTTTTGTTACTACATTCATACAAATAACATTAACTTGTTTTTAACTTTAAAAAATCGTACAAAATTAGCTATATTTTTTTATTATTCCTAATAAAACTGCAAAACCGAAAACGTGTTAGATTTTGGTAAACAATTTTGTATGAAAGTTTTAACCAAAAAAATAAATTTGAAAAATAATGACAAGAAATACGTAGATTGTTTGATAATTTGAAAAAAAATTGTATCTTTGAATACCGTATCGCAACATTTTGGGAAACTTAACAATCTATTTCTGAAACGAGTCACTTCGGGTTTATCAATGGCGTGCCGCTATCAGTTAGCTGATTGGGCGGATTACAAAGAGTTCCGGGGCCTCAAATCCTACTAATAACAAGTTTGGATCATAAATTTGCGGTACGGTTTTTCTTAGCCCTTACAAAACACAACATATTTTTATAAAAACTATGATTTGAATATCCCCGAAAACTTATTTTCGGGGATATGTTTTTATTTACGAAGTGGGCAGTTTGCGCACGCATCGTTGTTGGGATTTCCGTCGCAAGTCTTACTATTATCGCAACATCCGGGTTTACGATTAAATGACCTGTATATGTAGATGCCAATGTAAACTACTGCTATTACAAGTATAATAATAACAATTATCCATTCAATATTTATATCCATAAGCTACCAATTTGAAAAATTATAAATGCCATTATCCATGCGATTGCTGTTGAATATGCAGCAGAGAATATTCCCCATTTCCAAGAGCCGGATTCGTTTTTAATTGCCACAATTGTTGCTATACATGGGAAACATAATAATATAAATACCATGTAGCCAAAAGCTACAATTGGATTAAATGCTTTGTCATTTTGTAATGATTCGGCAAGTTTAGGGCTATCTTCTGATTTATCATCACCCATGTATAACACAGATAGAGAACTAACAACAAGCTCTTTTGCAGGCAATCCGGCTATTATTCCGACACCCATTTTCCAATCGAAGCCTAATGGTTTTATTGCCGGCTCTATGAAATGTCCTAATTTGCCTATATAGCTTTTTTCTTGATGCACTTGATTAGTTTCGTTTTCTTTTTGTAGAGGGAAATATCCTAAAGCCCATATAACTACGGATGCAAATAAAATAAGTGTTCCCATCTTTTTAAGATATTGCAAAGATTTTTCCCACATGTGGTGAAGTGCAGATTTAATAGTTGGTACTCTGTACGGAGGTAATTCCATTACAAATGGAACATCGTCACCATTAAATAAAAAGCGTTTAAATACTCTAGCCATTATTACTGCAATAGCAATTCCTATTGCATATAATGCTAACATCACAATAGCTGCATTTTGTGAGAAGAAGGCTGCAGTTAGTAGCACGTAAACCGGAAGTTTTGCACTGCACGACATAAATGGAGTTACCAACATTGTAATAAGTCGGCTATTTTTACTTTCAAGTGTTCTTGTTGCCATTATTGCCGGAACATTACATCCGAATCCCATAAGCATAGGTACAAAAGATTTACCATGTAAGCCCATTTTATGCATTATTTTATCCATGATAAATGCTGCTCGCGAAAGGTATCCCGAATCCTCCATTAGTGATATGAAGAAGTACAGAATAAGAATATTTGGCAAAAATACTATAACTCCGCCAACGCCTCCAATAATACCATCAACGATGAGGTCTTTGAGCGGACTATCGCTCATTATATTTGCGATCCAATTGCCTAAAAGCGAGACTCCCGATTCAATCCATTCTTGCGGATATGCTCCAAGCGAAAAAGTGCACTCAAACATAATCCACATAAAGAGGAAGAAAATAGGGTAACCCCAGAATTTATGAGTTACTATAGGGTCGAGTATGCGTGTAAGTTTAAATGTTTCTTTTTTACCTTCAAGGTATGTCTCTGCCAATGCGCCGGCAATAAATCCGTATTTTGCATTTATAATTGCTGATTCACAATCTTCTTGAAGCTCTTCTTCTATATGTGGGCTTACTTTATCTCTAAAACTATAAAGCTCTTTTGCATTGTCGAGCGTTTTTAGATATTTATCAGCTTCTTTGTCTTTTTCCAATAATTTAATGGCAAAGAATCTACTCGCAACCTGACTTTCAAAGTTTCCGGCTTGTTTAATAAGTATATTTAACTTGTCAATTGCATCTTGTAAGTCGCCGCCATGATTAATATGTATATGTCGTACTGTTGGCTCTTTATTTTCATATACCTTAATAATAGTTTCGAATAAATTATTTAAGCCACTATCGCCACTAAAACCCTCGTTGGCTATGGTAGGAACAATAGGTACGCCAAGCATTTTTCCTAGAGTCTTATAATCGAGTTTTGCACCACTTTTTTCTAATTCATCATACATATTTAAGGCTATTACCATTGGAATATCCATATCAATAAGTTGAGTCGTTAGATATAAATTGCGTTCTAATGTAGATGCAGATACAATGTTGATAATAATATCAGGCATCTTTTCAAATATATGTTTGCGAACATATATTTCTTCCGGTGTATAGGCAGATAGAGAATATGTTCCGGGTAAATCGAACATATTAAATTTGTATCCTCCAAACGAAAAATGTCCTTCTTTTGCATCTACCGTAACTCCACTGTAATTACCTACATGTTCATGCGAGCCTGATGCGATATTAAACAATGATGTTTTACCGGAATTCGGATTACCAATTAAGGCAACATTAATTGTCTTACTCTTCTCTATTGCTATATGTTCCATTATTTGAACAGGTTCTTCTATGCCAATAGGAAGATCTTTATGCTCTTTTCTCTGTGCTTTTGCCTCTTCTTCACTTATGACCTCTACTAATGATGCCTCATTACGTCTTAATGATACCTCATAGTCCATCACCTTATATTTAATAGGGTCCTTTAGTGGAGCATTTAGTATAACCTCTACTTTCTTGCCCCGAATGAACCCCATTTCAATAATACGTTTTCTGAAATTTCCGGAACCAAGTACTTTGACTATAATTCCGGTCTTTCCTGTTTGTAAGTCTGATAGTTTCATATATTGTTTATTTTATTTTCTCTAATGTTATTAAAAATTCAAGCCAAAACGCAGTCCTAAAAGAATAGCTGTGTCTAAATGTGTTTCTGTCCCTTTGGGGTTAAATATACATTGAAAGTGCGGTTGCATGTAAATGTGATTTAGAAAACTAAATTTATAGCTAACTTCCAGATTAGTTTCGGCTTCTTTGTCTGACGAAAAATATGCCATGCACATAGCAATTGCAGCTTCATCGGCAGGTCGTTTCTTCCAGAATCCAGTGGCATGAGCTCCTACGCTGAAGTATACATCATTATAATTGTAAGCGGCTGGTGTCCATGATAATTGCGAAAATACGTGCATGCAGGCATCAGATGATGTGTGAAAAACTTCTTGTTCTAAACTTAAATACAAACCATAATTGTAGTTATCTGCATTGCTTAGTTGGTCAACATGCCACCAATTGTAGGCTCCTAATTTAATATTGGATTCTAAGCTTTTGAAAATACTATATGTAGATTGAACTTCAAAAATGCTAAATATACCATCGTATTTGCTGAATGACCAATTAACATTGTATGGATTTTCATCCCAATCTTTTTGAGTACCGTCAAATACGCCACCGGCTAACTGAAGGCCGTCTGTTACAGCATATTGTATTGTAAAACCTAAACCAGTCAATGGAAATATAGGAATAGGGTTGTTTGTGGAAATTGTTGAAGGTACTCCAAATGAACTATTCATAAATATGCCTGCATGGTCAGTTACCATAAAATCGCTATTCATGTCGATAAGTCCTAATTGTAGTCGGACTCGTTTTATTTGTTGAGCGTACCATAATTCAGATAGATATGTATGATTTCCGGCTTCAATATTATTAAATACCTGAAAGTCGCCAACCAAATCGGCACTAGGTGTTCCTCCGTGTGTGTTTTCAAGTTTTACTTTTAGAATGCCTCCCTTCCACCATTTTGCTCGGTCAGTGTGAAAACTAACTGCTATATCAGCCTTGCCCATGTAGGCAGCTCCTGTTTTTATACCTCCGTGTAAATTACCTATTACATCTCCAATATACATTGCTTCTAGCGTAAATGGCCCTGCTTCGTAAGCATTTGCAATGTGTGTAGTTATCAATATAAATTTGCAGATAATCGCAACTCTAAATACTTTTTTCATTTGTCTAAAATTATTTATTGATAGATTTGTTTTACACTGCAAATTTATGGGTGTTTAAAAAAAACTACAATCGCAATAATCTGTCAAATTTCAGGATGGTATATCCCATAAAGAAGGGATTTTATTTATATTAATGTGCGTTTTGATTTTGCTTTTCTTCCAAGCTATCTATATTGATAATGCCATTTAAGATAGCGTATATTGTAAGTCCTGCCAATGATTTTATTCTTGTCTTTTCGCAGATATTTTTTCGATGTGATATAACTGTGTGGGTTGATAAATATAATTTTTCAGCAACTTCTTTGTTTGATAATCCTTCAATAAGATATTTTAGTACGTCAATTTCACGTTGTGACAATACATTTTCACTTTTGTCTTTTTGTACGTGCTCTATGTTTTCATACTTTTCAACTAACGGAATTAATATATTGTCTTCAATATGTGAATGAATTTTTAGGTCGTATTCTAATTCGAACAAACAAGCAAGCATCTTTCGTCTAATATTCTGCTCATCCGTAAAGTTCAAGTATTTGATTAGTAACTCCTTAACACTGGATAAACTTTCATCAATATTATTATGGTGTTGCTTGTAAATTGTGACACTATAAGAAGAGTCAAGTGTTTGGTTTTGTGATAATGCTGTTATATAAGGGAATACAATATTATTTTCGTATTCAAAATGTTCAGTAAGTTCTTCAATATAGCTGTTTACAAAATCATTAAGTAGTTTGATACCCGAACTATTATTTGATACAGAAATCTGTTTTACATAGTTTTTTATCTGAGGTATCTTTTCGTTTAAATAATAGTTGTGGCAATTTTTAAGATAAGTAAGGATGCAGTTGATGTCGTTTTTGTCGAAATTTGGTATTTGAACAACTTGCATACCATCGTAAAGTGCTACAAAGGCAAGGTACAAATCGGCCTTGATATTATTTTCAGTGCAAAACTCTTTTACCGTTTTTCTTTGCACTACAAGTGGCATCCCCAAGTGTTCCATCAATAATACTTGGTTGAAATTGCCGGCAATAATGTCGGAAATATGCGTATCTTCCTTATATGCCATAATTTTATGTGGTAATAACGTATATTTACCTTGCAAATATACGGTATTTAGTAGATATGACAATCCCTTATTTTCGGGATTTTAATTCCATTCTATTAAATGCTGTAAATCGAGATTATTTATACAAAGTGTATATTTATTTTTTGCTCGTAAATATATTAGAAGTTTTCAGAATAATATTATTTATTGAATTCTTGTTCTGAAATACGATTATTGTTCATCGTTTTTTTATCATCAAGCATAAGTTCCGAAGCATCTAAGAAAATCTCGTATGTTGGGAGATGCCACACTTCATGTTTTTTTCCATCAATAATTCTATCAGCTTGTTTTGCGCGAGTGAAATCCATTAGGTCTTTGCTCTTTTCAAAGTGTTGGTTGATGAAGAATTTAATGTAGTAAACATCCTCAGGAATTTGTCTCATTTCATAGCTTTCGTTACTTTTTACATAGACAGAGCGAATGCATACGTCTTTCGGTTCGCCTATTCGCATCAATCTTACAATTACATCTGTATTTGCACCTACTTTAATTCGCAGAAAATTATTTAAACTATCTGAATATTCAGGGCTTGTCTGAGAACAATCGGGAGTAATTCCTGATTCGTACGAAGTAGTGCTCCATTCTGTAAACTCTTGTGCATTAATGTTGCATATTGAGATTAATAGTGCAATTAATAATGATTTAAGACGCATTTTATATTGATAATTAAGTTTAAATAATATCTCTGTCGGTTATTTTGATACACAGACAAAAATAGTTAATATTATCAATAAATATATTCATCTTCCTGTATTAAAGGAATTTTTTTGAACATTTTTAAAGTGTCATTGATAACATAACGCAAGTTTAGAGCGATGTAGTATGTTTATTTGCCGAATATAGATTTCAGTTTCTTTTTTTGCTTGTAATTCTTTATGCCATCAAGTCTAAATTGTGCAATTACTTGCTGTTGTGTGCTGAAGGTACCGTCAGCTACATGAAAATTGGCTGACAAATAGCAATTTACGAAACTATTATTGAAGATGTATACAAATACTTCTGTACGATTATAAAATCGCGCAACATAAAATGGGTCACTCTGGTTCAGAAGTGATTTTTGTGTTGGGTACAAAGGGTTTTGTGATTCTCCATAATATGTAGTATTCTTTAACCCAAGCATGCGCCATCTTAAAAATATCTCTAAATTTCCTCCTTGTGGTATGTAATTTAATCCGGCTTCTCTATCTCTTTGAATGCCAAGTAAGTATCCGGCTCTTATCGAAAATGAATCGAGAGGGGTTACGTTTCCTAAGTTTACTCCTATATACGGGTTAATTAAAATATCATCGCAAACACCTATGTGAGGAGCCGGAGGTGCATAATTTGCTAAGTGATTCATCTGTGCAAATCCACCTACAAAAAGTACTTTGTATTCGTATCTTCCATTAAGTACAATTCTAAAAGCCTCGCGTGTTGTTGAGCTCCACATTCCTCGCCAATCGCACATTAATTCGACAAATCCTTGCTTTGATTCATACTGAAAGAGTGCGCCTTGTATATTTGGATGGTAATATGCTATAGAGTCGTACATAAGGTAATCAGGCAAAGTCTCGATCCTTTTATAGAATGGGAGTAATCCGAGATGCACTGAAAAGCCTGATTTTTTATATTGATAATAAAGTGTTGGTAAAATTTTAGCATCTCTGTAATCGGCTCCAATTGGTTGTATGTAACTTGCTCCAGCCATAAGTTTATGGTCACCAACTATGCTATCGGATATGCCAACTCCGATTTCGGGTGATAGCCTAGCTCCAAATAATGTTTGACTTCGTTGATAAGGGTATCCGTCGTATTCTCTGTTGTCGAAGTAAAATAGGAAGTCTAGGTCGTACAAAAATTTTACAGGTAATTTCGCATCAACCGAGATTAATGTTATTAGCAGATATAGTAATATAAAACCTGTTCGTTTCATAGGGTACAAAGATAGTGCAAGCCGAGAGCAAATGAAAATTTATTTTCGTTTGCCGAGGCGCAGCCTATCTTCATGAAAACCAGATTAAAGATAGTGCAAGCCGAGAGCAAATGAAAATTTATTTTCGTTTGCCGAGGCGCAGCCTATCTTCAAGAAAAATATACCAAATTACTTACTCGTATTTGTTCTGGTGAACACTCTTAACTGCGCGTCCGGATGGATCAATCATTTGTTTAAATGCTGCATCCCATTCAATTGCAGTAGGTGTACTGCAAGCTACTGATGGTAATGATGGAACGCATTTTGCAGCCGATTCTGATGGGAATAATTCAGCAAAGATTGTTCTATAGTAGTATTCCTCTTTAGTCATAGGTGGATTAATCGGGAATTTTTCTGCAGCATTCGCCATTTGTTCGTCTGATACTAGTTTTGATGTCATTTCGCGCAAGGTATCGATCCAACTATAACCGACACCATCTGAGAATTGCTCTTTTTGACGCCACGTAATACTTTCAGGCAAGTAATCTTCAAATGCTTTACGTAAAATCCATTTTTCCATTTTACCATCTGTAGCCATTTTGTCTTTAGGATTCAAATTCATTGCAAAATCTAAAAATTCTTTATCCAAAAAAGGAACACGTCCTTCAACACCCCACGCCGCTAATGATTTATTTGCACGTAAGCAGTCATACATATGCAACATACCTATTTTAAGAACGGTTTCTTTGTGAAATTCTTCGGCATTGGGAGCTTTATGAAAATAAAGGTATCCGCCAAAAATTTCATCTGCACCTTCGCCGGATAGTACCATCTTAACTCCCATAGATTTTATAACACGTGCTAATAAATACATTGGGGTAGAAGCTCTTACTGTAGTTACATCATAAGTCTCTATATGATATATTACGTCGGATATAGTATCTAGTCCTTCTTGCACGGTAAAATTGACTTCGTGGTGTATTGTGCCTATATGTTCCGCAACTTTTCGCGCTGCAGCTAAGTCAGGAGAACCTACAAGTCCAACAGCAAAAGAGTGTAGTTGTGGCCACCATGCATCTGATACATTACCCGACTCAATTCGTTTTGCAGCATATTTCTTTGCGATAGCCGAAATTATAGAAGAATCCAATCCGCCCGAAAGTAACACTCCATAAGGAACGTCAGTCATTAATTGACGCGATACCGCATCTTCTAATGCGGATTTTAGCATGTCTATTGAAGAATTATTGTTCTTAACGGATTCGTAATTAGTCCACTCACGTTTATACCATATCTTAGGTTTCTTATCAGGACTATATAAATATTGTCCGGGCAAAAATTCTTCTATCTTGCAACATTGACCTTCTAACGCTTTTAACTCCGAAGCTACATAATACACTCCATCTTTATCCCATCCTTGATATAGTGGGATAATGCCAATATGATCACGCCCAATCATATAGACGTTTTTTTCAACATCGTACAATGCAAAAGCAAAAATACCACTTAGATCTTCCATGAAATTAGGCCCCTTTTTACTATATAAGGCTAATATAACTTCACAGTCCGATTTTGTGAGAAATTCGTATTGTCCAGCAAATTGTTTTCGAATATCCTGATGATTGTATATCTCTCCATTAACAGCAAGTACTAGTTTGCCGTCTTTACTATATAAAGGCTGTTTGCCTGATATGGGGTCAACAATTGATAAACGCTCATGAGCCAATATTGCGTTTTCATTTGAGTATATTCCTGACCAATCAGGTCCTCTGTGTCTTATCTTTTTCGACATTTTTAATACCTGTGTCCTTAATTCGGGTACAGGCTGTTTTATTTCAAATGCACATACAATTCCGCACATAGTAGTAATTAATTAATGGTTATAAGATTCAAGTACCTGAATAGTACTTATTTTATCAAGAATTTATCTATTTCGGCTGCAGCTTTTCGTCCTGCTGCAATAGCACGTACTACCAAACTTGATCCTGTATTTACGTCTCCTGCTGCAAACACTTTTGGTATAGAGGTTTGTTGGTTCGCATTTGTGGCGACATTACCGCGTTCATCATATTTAAGCCCCATTTCATTAAGTAAGCCTTCATGTTTTGGTTGTGTAAATCCCATTGAAAGCAATACCAATTCAACTTCTAATGTTTCTATTTTACCTGTTTTATTCATTATAGCACGTCCTCCATCAGGGCTAGGTAACCATTCGACTTCTTCTACTTCTACTGCAGTTAATTTACCATTTTTCCCAATAAACTTATTTGTAGTAAGGCACCATCGACGTTCGCATCCTTCTTGTTGTGAACTTGATGTCCTTAATATATTAGGCCAGTTAGGCCATGGAGTCGCAGAATTTTCTCTTTCGGGAGGCATCGGCATAATTTCGATTTGTGTAACACTTTTAGCTCCTTGACGTATTGAAGTGCCTACACAATCCGAACCCGTATCACCACCACCTATAACCAATACACGCTTGCCATGTGCAGTTAAGAAATTATTAGAATCAATGTGTTTGCCCGAAATTATTCTATTTTGTTGCTGTAATAATTCTAATGCAAAATGCACTCCCTCTAAATCTCTTCCTTCTATAGGCAAATCTCGAGCTTGTTCGGCACCCAAACATAAACATATAGCATCAAAATTGGAAAATATTTTCTCAGTAGGATAATCAATACCGACTTTAACTCCTGTCTTAAATGTTATACCTTCTGCCTTAAGTATATTTAAACGTCTGTCAATTACTTTTTTGTTTAGCTTAAAATCAGGAATACCAAATCGAAGCAATCCGCCGACAGCTTCATTCTTTTCAAATAACACAACAGTATGTCCTGATTTATTAAGTTGATCAGCAGCTGCCATCCCAGAAGGTCCTCCACCAATAACTGCAATATTCTTTCCTGTACGTTTCTTAGGTGGCATAGGTATAATATAACCTTCATTAAAAGCATGTTCAATTACTGCCGCTTCATTCTCACGGCATGTAACAGCTAGATTTATACTATGATTTAAAACACAGGCATTCTCGCATAAAGCGGGGCAAATACGTCCTGTAAATTCAGGGAAGTTATTAGTGCTTTGCAGTAATTCTGCAGCCTCTCTTATCAAACCTTTATATAATAAATTTTGCCATTCAGGGTTTATATTGCCTAGTGGGCATGCCCAATGACAAAATGGTACGCCACAATCCATACAGCGTGACGCTTGTAACTTTCTGTCTTCAGAATTTAAAGTCTGCTCAACTTCACCGAAGTCATACTTACGTTCGTTAATAGGACGATATCCTGCCTCTTTACGATCTATACTTAAAAATGCTTTTGGATTTCCCATTATAGATGATTTTTTTGTCTATTAATAATCATATTCCACTTGAGCTATTTTCTTTTTTATAGCTTCAATTTTTTCATCATGAAGTACTTTTTTATATTCGATAGGAGTTATCTTTATAAAGTGTCGTAAATACTCATCCCAATTGTCAAGGATACGTTTGGCTAATGGGCTGTTTGTTAATTTATAATGATTCTTAATCAAAGATTGTAACTCTATTTTGTCCGAATTGTCCGCAATTAATGATAATTCTACCATTTCCATATTACAGAAGTAATCGAAATTACCTTCTATGTCAAGAACGTATGCAATACCTCCACTCATACCTGCTGCGAAATTTCGTCCTGTAGGGCCAAGTACCACAGTACGTCCGCCTGTCATATACTCACAGCAATGGTCACCGACACCTTCAACTACAGCAATAGCTCCTGAATTTCTAACACAGAAACGTTCGCCAACACATCCGTTTATGTATACTTCACCTGCTGTAGCACCGTATAAAGATGTATTACCTGCAATTATATTTTTCTCGGGCTCAAAATTGCTATTTTTTGCCGGGACTAACGAGATAATACCACCTGACAAACCTTTTCCTAAATAATCATTAGATTCTCCTTCTAATCTAAAACTTATTCCGTGTGTTAAGAATGAGCCAAAACTTTGTCCTGCCGAACCTTCAAAAGTATAGCGGATAGTATTTTTAGCTAAACCTGCATCTCCATAACGCCTCGCAATTTCGCCCGAAAGCATTGCACCAACTGTTCTATCTGTATTACGAACCTTAAATGTTTTATCTACACTTAAATGTGATTCAATTGCAGATTTTGCTTCGGCAATTAATCTTATATCAAGAACGTTTTCAATTTTATGATTTTGTTCTTTAACCATGTGAAAATCATTCTTTTCGGCTTCTTTTGGTAATCTAATAAGTTTTTTCAGATTTATCTTTTTAGCTTTTTCATTAACTTGAGTAGGTACAAATTCTAATAGTTCGCTATGTCCTACAATATCTTCAAGTTTAGTATAACCCATGGCAGCTAAATGCTCTCTAACTTCTTCTGCTAGGAAATTGAAATAGTTTACAAGATATTCATATCTGCCGATAAATCGTTTACGAAGTTCCTCGCTTTGTGTTGCAATTCCCATCGGACAAGTATTTAAGTGGCATTTACGCATCATAACACAACCTAATACAATAAGTGCAGAACTTGCAAATCCAAACTCTTCAGCACCCAATAGGGCCGCTGTAATAATATCCTTACCGGTCTTTAATTGTCCATCAGCCTGTATGCGCACCTGTCCGCGTAAGTTGTTCATTACCAAAGTTTTTTGAGCCTCTGCAAGACCTAGTTCTATTGGTAAACCGGCATATTTAATAGAACTAGCCGGACTAGCTCCTGTACCACCCTCACCACCTGATATTAGTATCATATCCGCTTTGGCCTTAGCAACACCTGCTGCGATAGTTCCAACACCTGCCTCAGATACTAATTTTACGCTAATGCGAGCACTAGGATTTATGTTTTTTAGATCAAAAATTAATTGTGCCAAATCCTCAATAGAATATATATCGTGATGAGGTGGAGGTGAAATAAGTGAAATTCCCGGAATAGAATGTCTTGTTTGTGCAATAATTTTATCAACTTTAAAGCCTGGTAATTGTCCACCTTCTCCAGGTTTTGCTCCTTGTGCAATCTTAATTTGTAATTCATCTGCATTAACCAGATATTCTGCTGTAACTCCAAAACGTCCTGATGCGATCTGCTTAATCGCACTTCTACGATTCAATCCGTCTTTACTTATCTTGAAACGAGCCGGGTCTTCACCACCTTCACCTGTATTGCTTTTACCTCCAATAGTATTCATAGCAATTGCAATAGCTTCGTGAGCTTCCTTACTTATAGAACCGAATGACATGGCACCTGTCACAAAACGTTTTGTTATTTCTGATGCCGGTTCAACATTAGAGATATCAATAGGCTTACGGTCTGATTTATATTGAATCATGTTACGTAAGAAAATAGGTTCTTGTTTAAAATCTATAGAATCTGTATATTCTTTAAACTTTTTGAAACTACCAAGGCGTGTTGCAATTTGTAACATTGAAATTGTTTCAGGGTTCCAAGCATGAAACTCACCTGTCTTACGATAGGCATATAAGCCGAGATTATCCATCAATTTACTTTCATTGAAATTATCTCCAAATCCAAGTTGATGAGCATTTATAGCTTCATCTTGTATATCATGAATGTCGATTCCTCCTATTTCAGAGATAGTACCTCTAAAATATTTTTCAATAACAGACTGACTTATACCTAAAGCTTCAAAGATTTGTGCTCCACGGTAACTCCTTATTGTTGAGATTCCCATTTTAGACATAACTTTGAGTAAGCCTTTGTTTACAGCTTTGATATAATTTTTTTCTGCAGTATGTAAATCTAATTGTAACTCATTATCTTTTACTAACTTGTCTATTGATGCAAATACCATGTAAGGATTTACCGCAGTAGCTCCATATCCAAATAATAAGGCGAAGTGCATTATTTCGCGAGGCTCTGCAGATTCTACCACTATAGCAATCTGCATACGCTTACGTTTTTCAATTAAGTAATGATGCACAGCAGAAACAGCCAATAAAGAAGGAATAGCTACATGTTTTTTGTCAACGCCTCTATCACTTAATATTATATAATTGTATTCATCAATTACGGCTTGTTCTGATTTTTGACATAATTCGTCTAAAGCTGATTCCAATGCATTAACACCTTTCTCCGGTTCAAACAACATTGGTAATGTCAGCGTCTTAAATCCTTTGTATATTAAATTCTGTAATATGTCAAACTGTCTATTGCTCAATATAGGGCTCTCTAATTTTACCATTTTACAGAGTTTTGGTGAAGGCACTAATAGGTTGCCTTCCTGAGCACCAATATACAATCTTAATGACATTACTAATTCTTCTCGAATAGGATCGATAGGAGGGTTGGTTACTTGCGCGAATAATTGACGAAAGTACGAGAACAAGCGTTGAGGTTTGTTTGATAATACTGCAAGTGGTGTATCATTACCCATTGATGATGTTGGCTCCTTACCATCCTGTACCATTGGAATAATAAGTTTTTCAAAATCTTCTTTGTAATATCCGAAAGCGCGAAGTAAGCGATAATAATTTTCAACTTCATATTTAGCTGTTCTACCCGTTGATATTTTATCAAGTTCAATTCTATTCTTAGATAACCATTCACTATATGGATATGCTTTTGCTAATTCATCTTTTAGTAGAGCATCTGAATAAATTTCGCCCTTTTCAGTATCAATTAGTAAAATCTTACCAGGTTTAAGACGCCCTTTTTCTTTTATGTCATCAGGATCAATTTCTAAAACACCTGCTTCTGATGCAATAATTATAGTGTCTTTTTTTGTGATAGTATACCTTGCAGGACGCAATCCGTTACGATCAAGCATGCCTCCGGCGTATCTTCCGTCACTAAACAATATAGCTGCCGGTCCATCCCATGGTTCCATTATAATAGAATGATATTCATAGAATGATTTTAAACAATTACTGATTGGATTTTTGTCATTCCAACTTTCAGGAACAAGCATAGACAAGGCATGGGGTATGCTTTTACCCGTCATTAAAAGGAACTCCAAAACATTATCTAATGATGCGCTATCGCTCATATATGGTTGAACTATAGGATACATATCATCCATGTTACCTAACTTATCGCATTGCATAATACTTTCGCGTGCCTCCATCCAGAATCGATTACCTTTTATAGTGTTAATTTCTCCATTATGGCCAAGTAAGCGAAATGGTTGAGCTAAATCCCATGTGGGGAATGTGTTAGTACTAAATCTAGAATGTACTAAAGCCAAACCTGATGTATAATATGGACTTGTTAAGTCAGGGAAGTATTCACGAAGTTGTAATGAAGTTAACATCCCTTTGTAAACTATACGTTTCGATGATAAACTAACGATGTAAAAATTGCGTTTTTGACTTAAATTAGACTTTAGTGCGACTTTCTCTATTTTTTTGCGAATAACATAAAGTTTTAGTTCAAGCTTATCCTGATCTGCTTCCCCTGTGATAAATATTTGTTTAATATTAGGCTCATTCGAGCGCGATATTTCGCCCAAAATATCACTATTTGTAGGGACATCGCGTACAGCCAACATTTTTAATCCTTCATTTTCTACAATAGTATTTATAATGTTAATACAAACAGCCGTCTCGTCCTTTTCTTTAGGAAAAAATACTAATCCGGTACCATATGTTCCTTTTTCAGGTACAGGTATACCTTGTAGTAAAATGAATTCATGTGGGATTTGTGTTAGAATACCAGCACCATCTCCGGTCTTATTGTCAGCACTTTCAGCTCCGCGATGCAACATATTTTCCAATATCTGAAGACCTTTTTCTACTATGTCATGCGTTTTAGCACCATGTACGTGAGCGATCAACCCTACACCGCAGGCGTCATGCTCAAATTCGGGTCTGTATAGATCATGTCCCTTCGTATCCATCTTATTTATTTTTTCAAAAAAAATATGCAAAAGTTTATTAATGCATGGCTTTTGCCTAAATTTTGTTATTTATTTAATGCAAAATTAGACATTTTGATATTTTGCTAGTTCAAAATATACATCTATTTGATATGTAAAATACCAAATATAACATTATGTAGTAAATTGTGCATAATAAACTACAAATTGTAAACAAATAATGTGTATTTGCTTACAATTTGTATATTGATATGAAAATAAACCAGCTAGATTGTAATATTTTATATTACTTTATTGTAGATGCTTATTGATTTCCTGCTCAGTCAATACATATGAAATACGTTTTCCATCAGGAGTATAGACTTGGTCTGAGCATTGTTTTAAAGAATTCATAATATATGATGCATCTTCTGTAGAAATAGTATTTCCCTTTCTTGTTGATATGTGTTTTGCCATATCTAATGCAATAGTTTTATGTAAATCTTCAGCCAAGGCGTTTGGGCTTTCGTTAGCTGCTGTTATTGTATCGTGTATTAATTGAATTGGATTGCAATCTTCCATTTGAGAAGGAACACCGATTATCTGGTATGCGTTTTTCCCAAAGTCTTCAATTATAAATCCTATAGAGCATAAGTCTTCACGTATTTCAGAAAACATACTATTTTCTATCGTTGACAACTCTAAAATTTCAGGGAATAATAATTTCTGTGATGCGCTATGATTTTTAGTCATAGCACTAACAAAATTTTCGTATAAAATACGTATATGCGCACGTTGATGATTGGTAATCTTTATTCCATTAACATCTGATTGAATTAAATATTTACCAAACAATTGAAAACCTGAAAACTTAGTATTTGCGTTTTCTTTGTAATCAAGACTATATTGCCTATCATCATCATCGCTTGTTTCTATTTTAGTTTCAATCTTGTGGTCAAGATGGTTAATTTCATACAATTTGTCCCAACTATCAATATTTTTTTTTGAAGAGTACGAACTTTCGCTATTTGTATTTGCAAAAGGATTATATTGTGGGTTGTATGATATTTTTGGAGGAGCAACATGTTCAATATCTGAATTTAATATTGGTATAGATGGTGCATCGTCTTGGTCAAAATTGATAGATGGAATCACGTTCGCTTTACCAAGGGCTTCTTTAATAACTGCAGTTATGATTGGAAAAATTGATGATTCGTCTTCAAATTTGACCTCTGTTTTAGTAGGGTGTATATTAACATCGATTTTTGATGGATCAACATCAAAATAAATAAAATATGATGCTTTCTGGTCGTGGGGTAAGATTTTTTCGTAAGCAATACTTACAGCCTTATTAAAATAAGGATGTTGTATATACCTGCCATTTACAAAAAAGTACTGATTAGCATTGCGTTTTTGAGAAAATTCGGGCAATCCGACAAATCCTGATATATTAACTAGCAATGTTTCTACATTTATGCACAACAATTGCTGATTTATCTTTTTTCCGAACAATGATACTATGCGCTGACGTCTATTCTCTATTGGAAGTTCAAATACAACAACGTCATTATTATATAATTCAAATGCTATATTGGGGTAAACTAATGCTATCTGTTGAAAACAATTCAATATATTTCTAAATTCAGTCTCATTAGATTTTAAAAATTTTCTCCTTGCAGGTATATTGAAAAACAAATCGCGTACCATTATGTTGGTACCGAAAGAGCAATTTACAAATTCTTGTCCATCTATAGCACCTCCTGTAAATAATACGCGGCAACCTAAATCATCTTCTTTACGCCTAGTATCCATTTCAATGTGCGAAACTGCTGCAATAGAAGATAAAGCCTCTCCTCTAAAACCCATGGTGTGCAAACTAAATAAATCTTCTGCTGTTTGTATCTTCGATGTTGCATGTCTATCAAATGCAGTTACAGCATCTGTTGGCGACATACCTTTTCCATTATCGATAACCTGTATTAGAGTTCTGCCGGCATCTTTAAGTCTAATAATAATTTTGTCAGAACCGGCATCAATAGAATTTTCAACTAATTCTTTTACAACAGATGCGGGGCGTTGCACAACTTCTCCGGCGGCAATTTTATTAGCTACACTATCTTGTAGTACATGAATTATATTATTGCTATCCTGCATAGTGAAAAAACAAATAAATTACAATGACAAATATGCCAAGAATAATACCTAATCGCATTTTTGAGTTTTTTTCTTGTCTATTTCGGTCAAGGCTATTGAATAAAGCATTATGAATATTATCATAACTATTAGTGTTTTTTTTATTCTCTTCTATACCTAATTCTTTTCTTACACGTGCCTCAGATTGAGCAAGTCTGTCCTTATGCTCATCATAATAGCGTGGTTTAATTTTGAATTTCTTAGGTTTACGTTGACTAAAAAAAAGTAGTGCCATTTGTATAAATCTTTAATCGTACAAAAATAAGAATTAATTTAAATCAGTATCACTAAAAACTGATTTGAAGTTCCGAAATAAATTATCCGGTGAAAGTTTATATTGACAATTCAATAAGAATAGGACAATGGTCTGAGTGCATAGCATCAGATAAAATGCCAACAGTCTTTATTTTGTCGCGAAGCGGTTCTGACACCAAATGATAATCGATTCTCCAGCCTGCATTACGTACGCGTGCTCCGGCTCTATAACTCCACCAGCTATATTGCTCAGCTCGTTTGTCTTTCTCTCTAAAAGAGTCAATCATACCTGTAGCAAGAAAATTAGTAAACCAATCTCTTTCTTCAGGTAAAAATCCGGATACGCCTATTTGTCTTTCAGGATGATTAATATCAATAGGAGTGTGAGCTATATTATAATCACCACATATTAATAAATTAGGTCTGCTTTTTCGTAAATTGGTAACAAAGCGTTCAAAATCTGCAAGAAATTCCATTTTGAAGTCTTGTCTTATGCCGCCTGTTGTACCTGATGGTACATATACACATATAATAGTAAAATCTCCGAAGTCAGCTCTTAACACGCGTCCCTCACTATCGTAACGTTGCATTCCCATACCATATACTACTCTGTCAGGAGTCTGTTTGCAAATAATTCCTACGCCGCTATAGCCTTTCTTTTCTGCCGACATAAAATACCCATGATATCCTATTGATTCAAAAAGATTAACATCAATCTGGTCCGGTTGTGCCTTGCTTTCTTGTATGCATAATACATCTGGGTCTGTTGTTTTAAACCAATCAAACAAACCCTTATTTAATGCAGCCCTTATACCATTTACGTTGTATGATAAAATTCTCATGCCATATTGTGGTATTTCTTTACCTTTTGGAATAACGATGAAGCAAAAACCAATGCATTTAAGTCTTCATTATTTGAGTCGAAGATAGTTTCTTTTTGGCCTTCCCATGATTTACGTCCTTCGTGTATAAATAGAACTTTGTCTCCAATTTCCATAACAGAATTCATATCATGAGTATTAATGATAGTAGTCATATTTGATTCGTACGTAATCTCGCGAATCAATTGATCTATAGTTTGTGAAGTCTTTGGATCCAATCCTGAGTTTGGTTCATCGCAAAATAAATAAGTTGGTTGTAATACAATAGCTCTTGCAATTGCAGCTCTTTTTTGCATACCACCACTAATTTCTGCAGGGTACAATTTTGCAGCGTGGCTTAATCCTACTCTATTTAAGCAAAAATCGACTCTTTCTTTCCATTCACCTTTCGGCTTGTTAGAAAACATTTCCAATGGGAATCTAACGTTTTCTTCAACAGTCATAGAGTCAAAAAGGGCAGAACCTTGAAATAACATACCAATTTCTTTACGTAAGTTAGTTACTTCTTTCGAATTCATAGAAGTGAAATTACTATTACCATATAAAATATCACCTTCATCAACCCTATGTATACCAATTATGCTTTTCATTAGCACTGTTTTCCCTGAACCACTCTGACCTATTATAAGGTTGGTCTTCCCCGCATCAAAAGTGGCTGATATATCGTGTAAAACTTTTACTCCGTTAAACGATTTTGAAATGTGCCTAACTTCTATCATACAAGTAAAAGATTTGTTAGAATTACATTAAATAGTAAAACTATAATACTGCTATTAACCACGGCATTTGTACTTGCTTTACCTACTTCAAGAGCTCCTCCATATGCATAATAACCATAGTATGCTGACACTGAAGATATTATGAATGCAAAAAACAGTGATTTTATTACAGAATATGTAACGTAGTATGGAATAAATGCATATTGAATTCCCATTACATATTGTGCGGGTGATAATATGCCTGTGTATGCAATAAAATAACCTCCTAATATTCCGAAGAACATACTGAAAATTACCAATACGGGAATAATAGTAACAAATCCCAATATCTTTGGTAATATCAAATAATTAGGTGCATTAACCCCCATGATTTTAAGAGCATCAATTTGTTCAGTAATTCTCATTGTACCTATTTCTGATGCAATATTAGATCCTACCTTTCCCGCTAAAATCAAACACAAAATTGTAGATGAAAATTCTAGCAATAATGTTTCCCTGGTGGTTAAACCCGTCACATACTTTGGCAGAAGAGGATTCTCTGTGTTTAGCACCATTTGCATGGTTATTGCAGAACCAATAAAAATCGAAATAATAATAGTGATGCCAAGTGATTGTAAGCCTTGTTTTTCAACCTCTCGCACATACTGCCTTCCCAACAAAGTCCATCGTTGAGGTCTTGAAAATACGCCACTCATCAATTGTGCATATCGTCCTACGTGTTCAAATAAATTCATGCTTATTACAAATTAGAACTGCAAAAATACGGCTTTTTAGATTAATAAATAGCATTATAAGTGTTTTTTAATATAATGTTGTTAATATACTACTTTAATATAGCCTTAACCGATTTAGTAGTGCCATCGTTATAATGTACTACCAAAACACAGAATCCGGAATAGGTATATTCAGTATCTTTTTTAATTATTTCAACAAGTTTTCCTGCATTGGAATATATCTCAATATTATTTGCGTCTTTCCAAATGTTTGGGTTTATACGTCCTTCTAAAACTACGTATAAGTCTTCTGTAGCAGCTTCTTTTGGCGTTTCAACTGTAAATTTTCTTGTGTATGCCTTCGTGCAAAAATTAATGTTACTTAAGCTAGGAGTTTGACTTCCTACACCAACATCATACCAAGCACTTACGTTATTGAATTGAATATATTGGTAGCCTATTGGCTTAATCACAGGATCGTTGTAATTCTCAACTGCATTTTCTACAGGAATTGAATAAGGGTAATCAATGGCTACGTAGAAATCATTTTCAACAAAAGTATTTTCAGGCAAATCAAAAGTATAAAATCCGGGGTATGTGTATGGTAAGCTGTCAGATTGATAAATAATTTCTTCAGCAGATAATACCCCAATCACTATTTTCATATTCGGGTTAGGAATGTAGAATCCCACAGAATTTAATATTTGTTTTTCGGGTGCTTCGAATCTGGTAATTGTAGATACTGTTTTGTACGCATAAGTATATTTGCTTATCATACCTGTTTTGTCATAGCCATAAACTGTATCTATAGCCGATTTTTCAACACGTTTTTCAAAAGCAAAGCATTCTGATATAATGTTAACATCATCATAAGATACATAAAAATATCCTTCGTCGTAACTATTGGTTCCGTAGGTGTTTTTGACTATAAATTTTCGCTCGGTATCATCCCAACCTACTATGCTTATTCCATGGTTAGGTTTTTCTGTTCCTGTGTAGCAGTACGAATAATCATCGCCATTGTAATATGGATTGGCAAAATATATTGCTGCAGTAACAGAACCATGATCATAAATGGCTTGTTTAATTGCTATGGTATCGTTTTTTGGTAAAATTATTGCACCCAAAACATATGCAGGATAATCATCTACTGAATGAGCAGGGCATT
>MWBK01000090.1 GCA_002069025.1 Bacteroidetes bacterium ADurb.Bin302
AAAAAAAACACCTCTTGGGTAAAACTCTTTTTGAATTAAAAGAGATGGCAGCTTCTTTGGATATGCCTACTTTTGCCGCCAAACAAATTGCAGATTGGTTATATAAAAAGAATATTACCACCATTGATATGATGAGTAATCTTTCTGCTGCAAACAGAACCAAACTGGCAGAAAATTATACTGTTGGTATAAAAAAGCCTATAAAAACAAGCTTATCAAAAGATGGTACAAAGAAATACTTATTTGACGTTGGAAACAATAAGTATATAGAGAGCGTATTTATACCCGAAAAAGAACGCGCAACCTTGTGTGTTTCATCACAAAAGGGATGTCAGATGAATTGTTTGTTTTGTGCAACAGGAAAGCAAAGTTTTGCCGGTAATTTAACATCCGCAGAAATAATTAATCAGGTTCAAAGTATTGACGAATGCGATAAATTGACCAATATAGTTTTTATGGGTATGGGTGAACCCATGAATAATATAAATGAGGTTTTGAAAGCCATAGAAATTCTAACTTCCGATTACGGATACGGATGGAGTCCAAAACGCATTACATTATCTACTATAGGAGTTTTACCGGCTCTGAAAACATTCTTAGATTCAACTCAATGTAACCTTGCTGTTAGCATACATGCTCCTGATGCCTTTAAACGTGTACAAATAATTCCGGGTGAAAAAGCATACCCCATTAAAGACGTGTTGAAACTTTTAAAAGAGTACGATTGGAGTCATCAAAGACGTGTATCTTTCGAGTATATATTATTTAATCAATTAAATGACACGGAAGAAGATGCACTAAAACTAGCAGATTTGTTACAAGGATTGGATTGCCGAGTTAATTTAATCCCATTCCACCAAATACCTGACGTTGATTTGAGCCCTTCAAAACGCGATATTATGGAGAAATTTCAAGCTATATTAGAAAAAAAACATATCACTGCAACTATTCGTAAATCGCGTGGACAAGATATTGATGCTGCCTGTGGTATGTTATCAACAAAAAAAATAAATCAAACATTATGAGATACAAGTTATTACTTTTTTTGTCAGTTTTAATTTCTTTTACAGCATGTAACTACATTAGTTTAAAACCTAATTCAACAGGAGCTGCAAATGAAATTCTAGTCGTAATTGATGATTCAATTAAGAATTCGGCAGTTGGTGATTCTTTGTTTGCAATTCTTAATCAAGACGTTCCCGGACTTAATCAGTCAGAGCCATATTTTAATATATCACTCACAAGCACAAAAAACTTTGCAAGTATTTTAAAACCTGCGCGAAACATAATTATTGTAAGTATAAATAATACCTATTCGCGTAGTAAAATAAGTCATTACAAAGATCAATGGTCAAAGCCACAATCTATTCTAAAAATTAATGGATTTGACATTGCTGACGTCGCAAATACAATATCAAAATACGAAGACGAGATCTTGCAATACTTTATAAAAGCAGAAAGAGAACGTTCAATATCTTACCAAACACGTTATTCCGAAAGAGATGCTATGAAAAAAGTAAAAGACAAGTTCGGATTTTCAATAGTTTTGCCTAAAGGAATGAATCGCTTTAAAAATGAAGATAACTTTATGTGGATTGCCAATTCAAGTAGAGAGGTAAATCAAAACATTGTGATTTATACATATCCATATACCGAAAATGATGCTTTTACTCGCGAAAAAATATTGCATAAAAGAGATTCTGTAATGATGCTATGGATACCCGGACCATCTCCCGACTCATACATGGGAACTGAGTATAGATATAATCCCCCTATTGCCCGTGAAACATCACTTGAAAATGGTAATTATGCAATGGAAGTACGCGGTTTATGGACAGCCATAGGCGACATTATGGGTGGACCTTTTGTCAGTATAAGTTGTTTAGACGAAAAAAATCAACAAGTAGTTACAGCAGAAGCATTCGTATATGCTCCAAATAAATACAAACGTAATATTATGAGGCAATTAGAAGCCATTTTATATACAATAAATTTTGAAACAGATGGAAACAAATAAAATAAAATTAGGAATAACTCAAGGTGATATAAATGGTATCGGTTACGAAGTAATCCTAAAAACGCTTGAAGATAACAGAATCTTAGATTTATGTATTCCAATCGTATATGGATCACCTAAAGTTGCAGCTTATCACCGCAAAACCTTTGATTTAAATATCAATCTTAATCTAATAAATAATGCAAGTGAAGCCAGCGATAAACGTGCTAACATAATTAATTGCTGCGACGATGAAATAAAGGTTGATTTAGGTTTATCTACTCCAATGGCAGGTGCCGCTGCATTTGCTGCATTAGAAAAAGCATCACAAGATTTAAAAGAAGGTTTGATTGATGCAATTGTAACCGCACCAATCAACAAAAAAAACATACAATCTCAAAGTTTTCAATTTCCCGGTCATACCGAATATTTAGAAGAAACATTTGGAAAACGAGGAGATGCTTTAATGCTACTTACGAACGATAAAATGCGTGTAGCTGTTGTAACCGGACATATTCCATTAGCTAAAGTTGCACAAACAATAACAAGCGATTTAATTCTTGCAAAACTTCGCATATTCAACAAATCGCTTAAACAAGATTTCTCTATAAATAGACCCCGCATTGCCGTACTTGGACTAAATCCACATTCAGGTGATGAAGGAGTAATTGGAACTGAAGAAAAAGAAATTATAGCTCCTGCCTTAAAAACGGCTATGGATGAAGGTATTATTTGCATAGGACCACAAGCTGCAGACGGGTTCTTCGGCTCTGATAATTATCTAAAATATGATGGAATACTAGCAATGTATCACGACCAAGGTCTGATTCCATTCAAAGCAATGGCTATGGATTCAGGAGTTAATTTTACAGCAGGTTTAAATGTAGTTAGAACATCACCTGACCATGGCACGGCATATGACATTGCCGGACAGAACTTGGCATCAGAAAATTCATTCCGTCAAGCTCTTTACATGGCTGTTGATATTATAGCAAATCGTAGGAAATGATAGAATCAAGTCAATTACAAACAATTAAACAAAGGTTCGATATAGTCGGCAATACTCCTGACCTCGACCAAGCAATTCGTGTAGCCGTACAAGTTGCTCCTACCGATTTACCTGTATTAATTACAGGCGAAAGCGGAGTCGGAAAGGAAAATTTTCCTAAAATAATACATCAATACAGTGTCCGTAAACACGAAAAATATATTGCAGTTAACTGCGGTGCAATACCCGAAGGCACAATGGATTCTGAACTATTCGGACACGAAAAAGGTTCTTTTACAGGAGCTCTAACAGACCGAAAAGGTTATTTTGAGGTAGCTGACGGCGGAACTATATTTTTGGACGAAGTAGGAGAACTTCCCCTTCCCACTCAAGCTCGATTATTAAGAGTATTACAAGATGGCGAATTCTTTAGAGTCGGTTCTTCCGATCTTAAAAAAACAAATGTAAGAGTTGTTGCAGCTACAAATATAAATATTCAACAAGCAATTAGAGAAGGTAAATTTAGAGGAGATTTGTATTATCGTTTAAATGCTGTGCCAATACAAATACCGCCACTGCGCGAACGTAAAATTGACATAATGCCATTATTTACAAAATTCGCCAATGATTTTGCAGAGACATACAGAAGACCTCCTGTTAAATTGACTGCCGAAGCTCAAAAAATGTTAGTCAACTACTATTGGCAAGGTAATATTCGACAACTTAAAAACGTTGCCGAACAAATATCAGCTGTAGAAACAAATCCTGAAATAGAAGCTACAACGTTAACACATTATTTGCCGGATGAATCACAAAGTCGCTTACCTCTTATAGTTTCAAGCGATAAAAGCGAAAGAACATTTAATAATGAGCGCGAAATCTTATATCAAGTCCTTTTTGATATGAAGAAGGATATGGATGAACTTAAGAAATCTGTTAGTAAATTAATGACGGAAAAAGATTCTATTGTAAATAAAGATCCTAAACCGGTTCCAAATCATGAGCAAACAGTAATTTCATATACACCTACCGACATACGAAACGAAGATTATGAAGACGCTCAAGAGTATGACGAATCTACATTGGCGGTAGATGATATGGAAAAAGAACTTATCAAAAAAGCTCTCGAAAAACATGCCGGGAAAAGAAAATATGCTGCCATGGATTTAAAGATTTCGGAACGCACTTTGTACAGAAAAATTAAAGAATACGGATTAGATAACATATAATATCACACATTATATAGATGAAATATTTTAAACCATTTGAAATAGCAATCGTAGGCTTGATTCTAATGTCATCGTGCAGTATATCATATAAATTTAATGGTACTGTTATTGACTATGATAAAATTAAATCTATTTCTATAGTTGATTTTACAAATCAAGCAGCTATGGTATATGCCCCACTGACTGCAAAATTCAACGAAGAATTAAAAGACATATATACACGTCAAACGCGTTTAAACTTAATTTCGCGTAACGCAGATCTCGAATTAGATGGAGAAATTACCGGATATGATATTACTCCGATGTCTGTATCAACAAATTCACTGGCATCAGAAACGCGATTAACTATAAAAATCAACGTCCGCTATATCAATAATACAAATCACGAAGAAGATTTTGAAAAAATTTATTCAGCATACCGCAATTTCGACAGTAAAAGAATGTTAACTGATGTTCAAGATGAATTAATTGAAGAGATTACAAAAGAAATATGCGAAAACATTTATAATGACACTGTTGCTAATTGGTAATAATGACAAGCGAACAACTTATATATTATTTCAAACATCCTGATGAATTGGACAAACAAACCGTTTCAGATCTACAGTATCTTGTAAATGAGTATCCGTATTTCCAATCAATACAATTATTATACTTAAAAAACTTACAAAATATAGGAGACTTACAATATCATGCAATGCTAAAGAAAACAGCTTTATATGCAGCTGACAGATCGCATTTGCAAGATTTAATGAATGTTCTTCCTCAAATTAAATCTAAAACAGAAGAAAAGCCTATTTCGAAAAGCGAAACCATCTTGACAGAAACCACAGAATATAAATTAGTTGAATCAGAAAGCGTTGACAATCAATCTGTACCGGCACTTCAGCATCAAGATTTAATAGATAAATTTATTTCGGATAATCCACGTATACACCCTGTTGGACAAATAGAATCAAATAACATAGTTATTCCTGACATACAAGAAGACACAGATGTTAGTTCAAGTATATTTACAGAAAGTCTGGCTAAAATTTATATAAAACAGAAACAATATACAAAAGCACTACGAATTTTTGAAAAATTAAATTTGAAATATCCAGAAAAAAGTAGTTACTTTGCAGACCAAATTCGATTTTTAGATAAAATAATTCAAAATAACAAATAATTATGTACAACGTACTCGTATCATTAGCTGTCGTTATTTCTATCTTATTAACCATTATTGTATCAGTACAAAAGCCAAAAGGAGGCGGTTTGGCAGCAAATTTTTCGGCATCAAACAATATATTAGGTGTTCGTAAAACAACTGATTTCTTAGAAAAAGCAACATGGTCATTAGTTATAATACTAGTAGTTTTAAGCGTAGCAAGTGCTGCTTTTATTTCTAAAGGAGTATCTGCAGAAGAAGCACAATCATCTGCTTTGAAAAACATTATAGAGCAAACAGCAACACCAAATGCTAATCAAACTCCAATAATGCCTACATCAACTCCGGCTGCAGAATAATCGAAGCTACAGATTACATATAAATAGTCATAATAAGTCGTTTTGTCATAACAAAGCGACTTTTTTATTTTTGGCACGATATATGCAATAAGTGGTTATGTGTAAAGGGTGAAGGGCGTTAAACATTAAACGATTACACATTAAACAATTAAACATTTAATAATTACACAACTATGAACATTAAACCATTAGCAGACAGGGTTTTAGTTAAACCAAATGCTGCAGAAGAAAAAACAGCAAGCGGAATCATTCTTCCGGATTCTGCAAAGGAAAAACCTTTAAAAGGCAAAGTTGTTGCAATAGGCAACGGAACAAAAGATGAAGAGATGATAGTAAAAGTTGGTGATAACGTACTATACGGCAAATATGCCGGTACAGAAATCGAATTGGATTCTGAAAAATATCTTATCATGCGCCAAAGTGACATTTTGGCAATTATCTAATGACAATTTTAAATTTTATAAATCATGGCAAAAGAAATTAAATTTGACATCGACGCACGCGACCGCTTGAAAAAAGGTGTCGACGAATTGGCGAATGCCGTAAAAGTAACACTTGGACCTAAAGGACGCAATGTGATTTTAGCTAAGAAATTTGGAGCTCCTCACATCACAAAAGATGGTGTTACAGTAGCAAAAGAAATCGAATTGGAAGATGCATTCCAGAATATGGGTGCTCAAATGCTTAAAGAAGTAGCTTCAAAAACAGGCGAAAATGCAGGTGACGGAACAACTACTGCTACAGTATTGGCACAATCTATCATTTCTGTGGGTCTTAAAAACGTAGCCGCAGGTGCAAATCCAATGGATTTAAAAAGAGGTATAGATAAAGCTGTTGTAAAAGTTGTTGAGCACATTAAATCACAAGCTGAAGAAGTTGGTGATGATATCAAAAAAATTGAGCAAGTTGCTACAATTTCTGCCAATAATGATAGTGAAATCGGTAAACTTATTGCCGATGCAATGGCTAAAGTTAAAAAAGAAGGCGTTATCACTGTAGAAGAAGCAAAAGGTACAGATACTACAGTTGATGTTGTTGAAGGTATGCAGTTTGACCGCGGCTATTTATCTCCTTATTTTGTAACTAATGCAGATAAGATGGAAGCAGTAATGGAGAAACCATATATCTTGATTCATGACAAAAAGATTTCTTCATTAAAAGATATTCTTCCTTTGTTGGAAGCTGTTGTTCAAGGCAGCCGTCCTCTTTTAATTATTGCTGAAGACGTTGATAGTGAAGCGTTAACAGCTTTAGTAGTTAATCGTCTACGTGCTAATTTGAAGATTTGTGCAGTTAAAGCACCGGGATTTGGTGATCGTCGTAAAGAAATGTTGCAAGATATCGCAATCCTAACAGGTGGAACAGTAATTAGCGAAGAACAAGGTTTGAAACTTGAAACAGCTACTATGGATATGTTAGGTTCTGCTGACACTGTTACAATCAACAAAGACAATACTACTATAGTAAACGGAGCCGGTGACAAAAAAGCAATCGCAAACCGTGTTGCTCAAATCAAGGTTCAAATCGATACAACAACATCTCAATACGATAAAGAAAAATTGCAAGAACGTTTGGCTAAATTAGCCGGTGGTGTTGCAGTCCTTTACATTGGCGCTCCTTCTGAAATTGAAATGAAAGAGAAAAAGGACCGTGTTGATGATGCTCTTAGCGCAACCAGAGCTGCTGTTGAAGAAGGTATCGTTGCCGGTGGCGGTGTTGCATACATTCGTGCAATAAGTGCTTTAAATAACCTAAAAGGCGAAAACGAAGATGAAACAACCGGTATAGAAATCATTAAACGCGCTATTGAAGAACCATTACGTCAAATCGTTGCTAATGCAGGCAAAGAAGGTGCTGTAATTGTTCAGAAAGTTAGCGAAGGCAAAAATGACTTCGGATACAACGCACGTACCGATACTTTTGAAAACCTATTTAGTACAGGTGTAATAGACCCTGCTAAAGTAGCTCGTGTAGCTCTTGAAAATGCAGCTTCAATTGCAGGTATGATGTTAACTACAGAATGCGTAATTGCAGATAAGAAAGAAGACAATCCGGTACCTGCAATGCCTCCTATGGGTGGCGGCATGGGTGGAATGATGTAATCTCCTACTCTATTTTATAACAAAAGCCTTTGTTCTTTATGAGCAAAGGCTTTTTTATTATAAAACTCCCTACTGATCTACTTTCAGCAAAAGAAATCACTAAATTATTCTAAGCAAAAAATGCGAAGGATCACCTCTTTTTTCTCCGAAAGGATATTCAAAATTATTTTATTGCTACGGTAAAAAATGATTATATTTGTATCTGTAAAAATTCTTGTCAATAAACAATTATGAACAACTCTCCGCTTCTTCGAGCATTGATAGAACAAAAAGAGTCAAAGTTGCATGGCGGCATCTACCACCATACACAGATAAACCTTACCTATAACTCTAACCATATCGAAGGTAGTCGGCTAACTAAAGATCAGACACGTTATATTTTTGAAACCAATACGATAGACATAAGCAAAGAGGCAATCAATGTTGATGATATACTTGAAACAACAAATCACTTTCGGTGTATCAACTACATTATTGACCATGCAAACGATGATTTATCTGAAAATTTTATAAAGCGTCTTCATGAAATGCTAAAGTCAGGCACGCGAGATGCTTCAAAAGATTGTTTTGCCATAGGTGCATATAAACGCTTACCCAACGAAGTCGGAGGTATGGAGACTTCTACACCGGAGGATGTTGAGGAGCATATTCAGAAATTGTTGAAAAATTACATAGAAAAAAAGAACCCGAACTTTGAAGACATCATTGATTTTCACCAGTGTTTTGAAGCCATCCATCCTTTTCAAGACGGCAATGGCAGAGTCGGTAGGCTCATTATGTTTAAAGAATGTCTTAAAAACAACATAGTTCCATTCATCATAACCGATGATCTGAAAATGTTTTATTACCGTGGATTACGCGAATGGCCGAATATTAAGGGTTTTCTTACAGACACTTGCCTTACTGCTCAAGACCAATACAAGGAATCACTAGATTATTTTAGAATAGAATATTAGTAGCGCAGAATCACTGCCCTTAAAAATATCTATCAAATACAGCTTTTTCGTTCGTCAAAGCCTTTCATTACAGCTTTTGCTTTTAAAATTTCTGATTTGTATATTTCGATTTCTGCAATAGTTTCCTGCTAAACATTAAGCAAAAAAAGAGGATTTTTGTTCATTATTTCACTTGTATTGAACAAAAAACATACTTTTTTATTCAATACAGAATATTTATTGAATAAAATGTGTATCTTTGCATAAATAATATAGTGAACTATGAAAGCAATTATTCAAAAACAAAGAGAAGAAAGAGATTACCTACTCTCTCTTAATTATATGCCTCGTAAAACAAAGTATAATGTTGACGAGTTATTGCAAAGTAAGCAAATAAAGCTTATTACCGGTCCTCGCCGTGTGGGTAAATCAACTCTGGGTTTGCTTATGCTTAAAAATAAGAATTTTGCATACCTTAATTTTGATGATGCTAATTTATTGGAACACTGGGACGAGAATATAGTTAATGAAACGCTAAAATCAGTATATCCTAATTACGAATACTTATTGCTCGATGAAATACAAAATCTTGATAACTGGGATTTATGGGTATCTAAATTATATCGTAATGGAGTAAATATGTTTATTACGGGAAGTAATGCAAAACTTCTAAGCAGCGAAATGGCAACTGTATTAACCGGAAGGTATATACAAATTGAATTATTGCCTTTTGGACTTAAAGAAGCACTTGAGTGGGAAGGCATAGACGGTGACATGAACAGAGATGATTGCAGAAAGAGAGCCAGCGAGGCGCTGAAGAGGATTAAGGAGGGTGGAAAGGATGAGAATTGAATTTCTTGGATATGAATTTGTGTTCAGGAACATACGAGGGAATAAAGATCAGATGGTATCAATCCCACTTAAAGATTATAAGCGGATGCAAAGAGAAATCCAAATCATGAGGCTACAAACATGATCCCCGCTGACCTGCTCGACCAGCTCCGAGAGAAAGATCCGGAGCTGTGGAAGATGATCACAGAGAACACCATCTCGGAATATGAATACCATGATGAGGATTTCAATGAGTGGATATCCAATGCCATAACTTATAAAGATCTGTTTGAGCCCGCGCAAGAAGCATGGCTCCAGCATTGCCTGCAAGAGAGCATCCGGGCGCGAAGATGGGCATATCAAGTATCATGCACGTTTCAGGGTACTCGGTTCGCAAAAATCGCCACGATCAATCCAGATGGCT
>MWBK01000091.1 GCA_002069025.1 Bacteroidetes bacterium ADurb.Bin302
CACATTCATAGGCGGTTTGTAGTTGACTAAAGATCTCGGTGCCATTATCAAGATATGGATGTGTCTGGTATTTCCAAGTTATAATTACTCCCCAATCCTTTTGTTGCATATTTGCTGCGCCTCGTAATAGGGATAATTGTTGATTTACACTTAGATTCCATCCTATTTGACCTAAAACTACATCATAGCCAGCCAAATAGTCAAACCAGTATAGACCATAGTCAGAAGTAAACACCTTAGTTGAATTTTTTAAAAAATCTATGTTGTCACTGTCACGATAAAGAAACCTTTGTGCAGTTTCATCTATATCTTTGAAAGGTCTAATTTCGTAGAGTTCTTGATAAGTTTTATAGCTAAAACCTTTAGGTGCATCTTTGATGATCTCAACGGTGCCATCAGCGCGGAATAATACCTCACTATTAATGTCTGAGTTACTTCCGGCTGGCGGTGGCTCTGATAGACGTATATCACCATCAAACTCATAATTGATAACTATACCGTTGAGTTTCTGTAAGACAACATCACCATACCTTGTTTTGGTTATGGAATCGCCTGTTGTATTATCTTTATATTTGACATAGTCATCTAACATTTTTCCTCCCGGTTCATCAGTATAGTAAACTCCAAGAAGGCGATCTCCCCACTTTGTTTTAGCAGACTCAAGCCAAACTGAAAATGATTCTTGAATAAAATTTCCAAAATATGGTAAAAAGTACATTCCAGCATCGATTACGTAATCTCCCAGTTCGTTAACGCAATCTAAATCTCTTTGAAGCAGACCTGATTGTAGAACAAAAAGATTAGTGTAGCCTTTGACTTTATCGATTAAAAGTTTTCCTTGAGTAACGCTGTCTCCACAATATGCTATTCCCACATATGCATGTGGGGGTTCAACTTTTAATGATAAATGATAATTTATGACAAATAAACTTGATAACAACACTATAACTATGATGATTGTTGCTGTTACTGCAAAATGCTTTTTCTTCATTTATGCATCAAACATATTATTACTTTGTTTTACGACAGATAAATTTTCTTCCATATTTTATGCTTGATTAATTAACATGATTTTATGACTAATTAATACAATTAATTTAAATTGATTTAGAAAAAATAATTTACTTAAGAAGCTGATGATGTTGCATGATACTTTTTTATGGAAAATTTAATAAGCTTATATTTTGTTTAGTTAATGAGGAATTGCAGTATGAAACGCGCCTTTAGTGTTTTTTTAATTGTGATTCTTATTTTATCAGTTGCCACCTCGTCATTTCTGGCTTTTGTTTCATCTTCAACTGGGTCTATCACGATAAACAGTAAGACTACAAGCCAGCTGGGGCAAGAGGTTCAAGCAGGCGGTACAGTGAATCTCTACTTTGGTGGTGTCACTTGGGCAGGGGACTCGTTCTGGTTATTCTTAAGTCAGGATAGTTCTACACAAATGGGTTTAGGTTTAATATATACTCCAACCTTCTCAGTCTATGATGTTGCCAACACAACAGTGACAACCTTTTACTCTAATGACAATGGTAATTGGGTTGCAGGAAGTAATTGGATTAATGGTAGTGTACCTTTCATCTCAGGCATAGGTAATTATTATATCAAAGCAATTGACCAAATCAATTCGCCATTTGCAGTAACTGACACTTACATTACGATTACTCCAATTCTCTACAATTCAACATTAAATATTTCACCTAATTCAGGACCAGGTGGAATTCCAATAAAATTTACCGGCTCTAATTATCCTCCTGGTCAAAACGTGGTAATTTCATACTATGACCCAACATTTGGTGATTGGAATTACTTTACTTCTGTAACTTCAAATGTAACTGGCCAAATTATGGTGGATTCAGAAGTTCCCGATTTAATGAAGTCAATGGGTGCATACGATTCCCCTGAGTTATATACCGAAATTTCTTTTCGCGCTGAGATAAATAACAACGTTTACAGTTACGCTAATTACAATGAGTATCATAGAGGATTAAATATAGTTGGAAACTATGCTGCCTATGGACTATTTGGTAATGGCACAGATTTAACTTCTGATGTTCGGACAAAACCAGGTGATACAATTACCTTGTCTGGTAATTGGTTCCACTCAAATGATGCAATTTATATTCGCTGGGACAGCCTTAACGTGGTGGGTACTGTTACAAGTGACGAATGGTTAACTGCCGAAGTAATTCAAACTACTGCTTCGACTTTAAATGGTTCCTTTAGCACTTCAATTACAATTCCACAAAATGTCGTTACAGGCGAACACTACATTGCAATTGAAGACTCTCAGACTCGTATTACAATCAGGATTTTTGTCTCTACTGCGTCTCTACAAATTTCTCCATCTTCTGGTCCTGGAGGTGCCAATGTCCAATTTACTGGCGAAGGTTATCCTCAATCTTCCACAGTGACTTTATACTATCTGGATTTCTTTGGCTGGAGCTATATGATAAATACCACCTCTAGTTTAAATGGCGAAATATCTTTAGCCGTTGAAATTCCAGATTTAATGAAATCAGGAACTAACGGTCAATTCACTAACGTTTCTACACCGCTTTCTTTTATGGCTGAAGTTAACGGTATTCCCTACGCATACGCTGATTTCAGTCAATATTGGAGAGGACTAAATCAAGTTGGAAACCAATTTGCTACCTATGGGCTCTATGGAAATGGTACAGATTTATCGTCAACTGTTAGTCCTGCACCTGGTGATAGTATAATAATTACTGGAAGTTGGTTCCATCCAGGTGTCGTTTACGTACGATTTGATGGTGTTAATGTAGTTGGTACAGTAACAAGTAACGAATGGTTAAGTGCTCAAGTAATTGGCACAACTACAGCTAGCTCAACTGGTTCTTTCTCAACATCAATTACAATTCCAACAGCTATCGGAGGTCAACACTATTTGCCGATTGAAGATTCTCAAACTAGACTAATTGTTAACATTAATG
>MWBK01000092.1 GCA_002069025.1 Bacteroidetes bacterium ADurb.Bin302
CAGCATCAGTAGTAATGGATAGCGTACAAATCGGAGATATTGTTGAGTATATACCCGAATTAGATACACTTATGCCTATGTTACGTTCGTTTGATGGTAATATCTATTGCGAAGCTTCCGGTTCAACTAAATTGGATTCTACTATGAGCATATTTTTACCAACAGTAAATGCGGCTTTACTATTAAAAGGAAATGATCTGGTATTAATGGATGGAGAAACATTCTCTGAGATTGCTAAGATGCTTATGTTTAACAAGAAAACAAGGAATCTGATTGATAGTGTATCCGTTGAATTACTAGTAAGAAACAATGAAATTCAAATATTCCCATTTATGATAAGTCTCGACAAATACAGACTTGGAGTTGGTGGAACACAGAATTTGGATATGAGTTTCAATTATCATATCGCATTGCTAAAATCTCCAATACCTTTTATGATGGGTGTTGACGTATCCGGTCCAAACTTTGATAAAATAAAGTATAAACTTGTTTCTCCTAAATTTAAGGATTCTAATGTTCAAATAGGAAAAGGAGGTACACTTATAAATGACGGCAGCACCAATATTCGTAAAGTTTTCCACAAAACTATGTTGAATGCAATACTACAAGAACAGGAGCTAAAAGAACCGACTAGAAGGCAACAAACAACTACAGAAGGCAATCAATAAATCCTATAGTTCAATTATTTCTTCCGGAGCAAATGTAATTTTCTCCATTCCATTATTCTTTACTATGAAGGAATTTTCGGTACCAACGGCACCAACTCCATTTATAACAAACTTAGGTTCTAATGCTATTGCGTTACCTTCTTTCAGTTCCATTTTATTATTTCCGCAAATAACAGGTAATTCATTAATTACCAAACCGATACCATGACCAACAAATTTTGCTTGCTGCTTAGTTCCCATAAAGCAATCTTGCAAATTATGCCTAACAACTATCTCCATAGCCCTATCGTAAAGCTCACCACAAGATACTCCGGGTTTCCCCATTTCGGCCAACTCATCTTGTATATCTAAAGATACTCGATGAGCATAGTCTGCTTTTTCATCAATCTTTCCTATAGAAAATGTTCTGGATTGATCTGAAATATATCCTGAAAAATTGCCATTAATATCTATCATTACTGACATTCCTGGCTCTAATAAAGTACCTTTATGACCTATGGGTAGTGAAGGATGCATACCCTCGCCTCCCAAAGCAAAATCAAAAGGAGACGGATACGCCGCATTATCGCCTACTAATGTTGATCCCATAAAGGCCTCCATCGATCTACCATATATTCTAAATGCTCCCAAACACCCTTTTAGCCTAAATATACGTTCAACTTCAACTGTTAGTTGATGATCTGTCATGCCACTTCTATATAACAATGGGACTTCGCGCAAAGCTTGAGATTGTAAGCGAGCAGAAAACTTTAATTGCTCTAATTCGTATTCGGTTTTTACACTTCTCAATTCACGTATTAAACTTGAGCCGTTTACTACAGCTACCGGACGCAGTGCATCTTGATAACGCATCCACTCAGAATATGGTAATTCATCACCCTCCATTAATAATATGTTTGGCAAGGCAATTCCTTCAGCTGCTAATATATCAGGAATCTGTTCTGCTTTACGAATATATCTTACCTTATCGCCCTCCAATTCAACAGGCTTACGCACGAAAATCCAAGGTTCTCCCTCCTGTAATATATATACATATCCACTTATTATGCGTCCAAGCATATAGTAAATATTTACATTTGAGGTGATTAAACAAGCATTTACATTCTCTGCCTTCATTCGGGTTTGTAGATTATCCCAACGAATTTGCAATTCGTCGTGCATTCGATCTGTAAAGATTTGATCCATATTTAGAATTTTACACAAAAGTACGAAAAAATAAACAAAAAATATCATGTTGTATTTTTATAGTACCCACTTTTGATTGCAATCATTTTATTAATATTATCTTTGTGTTTGCTAGGCGCGTTTGCTTACTTAAATAATCAGCCGATGAATCAATACTTAACAATTATTACAGGTCTTATACTTTGTACCAACTTTATACAAGCACAAGACAATAAATTATCCGGTACAGCCATCGGCTCTTCTCCGTCTGTGGATTACAACACAAATACTCCATCAACAACAGTAAATACACCAAATTACGTTTTTGATGGAAATCTCAATACATTTTACGCATCTTTCGACCGATCAAACACTTGGGTAGGTATGGACTTTGGAACAGCCTGCCGCATAACCAAGATAGCATATTCCCCACGTATATCACAACCGGGCCGCACATTATTAGCTATTTTTGAAGGGGCAAATAATGCCGATTTTAGTGATGCAATACCATTATTTATTATTCCTACAGCTGCAACAGAAGGAGTAATGACATATACTGATATAAATTGTACTCGCGGTTTTAGATATGTTAGATATATTTCGCCAAATGATGCACGTTGCAATATTGCTGAACTCGCTTTTTATGGTTATCAAGCTCAAGGAGACGATTCAGTACTACCTCAACTTACATCAATTCCGACAATATCAATACACACAGAAAATTGCGTTGACGTAACTTCTAAAGAAGAGTACTTAATTGGCACTGCTACACTTGTTTATAACAACGGAAGTGCAATATGGCAAGATAGCCTGCAAATACGTGGTAGAGGCAATGCAAGTTGGAAATTTCCTAAAAAACCATACCGCATCAAACTTAATAATAAAGCAAATTTAGCAGGTTTGCCTGCGAAAGATAAAAATTGGACTCTAATCAATAATTTCGGTGACAAAACTCTGATGCGAAATTTATTGGCTAATGATATAAGTAGACGTTTAAATATGCCTTACACTCCGTCAGGAATACCGGTTGATCTCGTATTAAATGGCGAATATAAGGGATGTTATCAATTGTGTGATCAAATAGAAGTTGGTAAAAACCGTGTTGATATTGATAAAATGGCGATTACTGATGTTGATGGTGAAAATCTTAAAGGAGGATATTTGGTAGAGATTGATGCTTACGCCAATGAAGGCACTTCATGGTTTAATTCGTCAAGAGGGAATCCTGTTACCATAAAATATCCTAAAGACGATGAGATTGTTTGGCAACAAAGGAACTATATCGAAACGTATTTTAATGAAATGGAGAATATATTATACTCCGCAAATTATAAGGACTTAAATATCGGATACAGAAGCAGACTCGATTTGGATACGTTTTTAAAACATTTTATCGTTGGCGAATTAAGCGGTAATACTGATACGTATTGGAGTGTCTACATGTATAAATATAGATTAGATGACCGTTTTTATACCGGTCCGATATGGGATTTCGACTTAGCATTTGAGAATGACTCACGTACTTATCCAATAAATAATCTGGGTGATTATATATATGCAACAAATGGCTCTTGCGCCGGTAATATGCGGAGTTTTGTAAATAGAATTTTATCAGATACGAAAGCTCTTGATCGCTTATCAGATATATGGAGTATAGCCAGACACAATGACTATTTGTCTGCAGACTCACTTATAGAATTAATAGATAGATATGCTGAAGAAATGGATGCTTCGCAAAGGCTGAATTTTATAAGATGGCCTATTCTTAACGGTACATATGAAGGCGAACTAAACAATGTGAAGTATTACTTAAGTAATCGTTTTACATGGCTTGATAATAAAATAGGATTGAAAGAAGTTACTGAAATTGATGAAGAACAAACAAACCAACAAGAATGCATCGTATTTACTGAGAAAAACATTATAATAGTTAAAAACGCATCTGAAAAAAGAATTATAATTTATTCTGTTGATGGAAAAATTTTGTATTCTAATGAGTCGGTAGATACAGAAACCATCAATGTGCCAACACCAAATAGTGGTTTATATATAATTAATATTGATGGCAATAGCCAAAAAATATTTGTAAAATAATACACAGGCCTTATTAGTGAAACAAAACAAACTGAAAGTTGGCATTTATAAATTTTTAGTTATTGTAAATTTGCAGAATTAATAAATTATTGTACTTTTGCAAACGATTTCTGAGTGTAAATAACACAAAATACATGTGTATCCTTATGATGGGTATGGGTACACAATAAGGGTATCTGCTAAAGCGGGTGCCCTTATACTTTTATTTATAAGGTTTACTTTCCTTTAAGAATCTTCTTAATATCGCTCAATTTATTTAAAGCCTCTAGAGGAGTGAGGTTATTGACATCAACATTAAGAATCTCATCGCGTACCTGCGAAAGCACAGGGTCATCAAGCTTAAATATACTCAACTGATAGCCTTCACGATGTTCGGCGATTTCGGAAACAGACTTCGAAATAGATTTCTTAGATACCTTTCTGTTATCTTGATTTTTATTCTCTAAATCTAATAAAATATCACCGGCACGCTTAACAATACTCTTAGGCATTCCGGCTAATTTTGCAACATGAATACCAAAACTGTGCTCGCTGCCGCCGGGGATTAATTTCCTTAAGAAGATTACTTTACCGTCTATCTCTTTAACAGACACATTGTAATTTTTTATACGCTTGAAATCTTTTTCCATCTCATTCAGTTCATGATAATGAGTTGCAAATAAGGTTCTAGCTTTTGCTGTAGGATGCTCGTGTATGTATTCGACAATAGACCATGCTATTGAGATACCATCGTATGTACTTGTGCCTCGTCCTAACTCATCAAAAAGAATTAAACTACGATCGGATAAATTGTTAAGTATACTTGCAGCCTCGTTCATTTCGACCATAAAGGTTGACTCTCCCATCGAAATATTATCGCTTGCACCTACCCTTGTAAAGATTTTATCAACTACTCCGATCTGAGCCGATTCGGCAGGCACAAAACTTCCTATTTGAGCCATAATAGTAATAAGTGCGGTTTGCCTCAAAAGAGCAGACTTACCTGCCATATTAGGGCCGGTAATAATTATTATCTGCTGTTTATTACTATCTAAATACACATCATTTGCAATATATTCTTCTCCTATTGGCATCTGCCTTTCAATAACAGGATGACGACCCTGACGTATGTCTAAAACATCATCATCCGAAATTAATGGACGTATATATTTACCTTCCGCTGCCACTAATGCAAATGAGCATAAAACATCAAGACGCGCAATTTGAACTGCATCTTTTTGCAAAACTGCCACTGAGCCCGCCAAATCTGTAACTAATGCAGAAAATAACTGATTTTCAATTGCAAGGACTTTTTCTTCAGCCCCTAAAATCTTTTCTTCATACTCTTTAAGCTCTTGAGTAATATAGCGTTCTGCATTAACAAGTGTCTGCTTTCTGATCCATTCTTGTGGAACTTTGTCTTTGTGAGCATTACGTACTTCAATGTAGTATCCAAAAACATTGTTATAGCTAATCTTAAGACTTGGTATACCGGTTGCGTCACTTTCTCTTTGCTGTATCTGTAACAAATAATCCTTGCCCGAATATGCTAATCTTCTATACTCATCTAAATCTGCGTTAATTCCTTGTCTTATAACTCCGCCCTTATTAATAGCCATTGGCGGATCGTCATTTATTTCTTTTTTAATCCTATCGCGCAATTCCAAACACAAATCTAATCCTTCAACAATATTACTTAACTCTTGCACTTGAGATGACGTACACATCTCTTTAATTTCTTGTATAGCACATAAAGCCGTATGCAATTGCACTAGTTCGCGAGGATTAATTCTGCCTACTGCAATTTTCGATACAATACGCTCCAAGTCACCGATTAAGGGTAGCTTCTCTTGCAAAAGACATTTAATCTCAGTATCTTTAAAGAATGCTTCTACAACATTTTGCCGTTTTTCTATATCAATTTTTGACTTTAACGGAAATGCAAGCCAACGTTTTAATAAACGGCCTCCCATTGGAGTTAAAGTCTTGTCTAAAATGCTGATGAACGATTTACCCTCGCCATTCATCGAACCATATAGCTCAAGATTTCGAATTGTAAATTTATCCATCCAAACATAAGAATCACCCTCAATACGTTTAAGATTTGTGATATGAGCCGTTTGCAAGTGCTGTGTAGCATCCAAATAATGTAAAATTCCACCGGCTGCAATCACACCTTCAGGCAAATCATCAACTCCAAAACCTTTTAGAGTTAAAACATCAAATTGTTTCTTTAAACGATTATTTGCAGCATCTGTTGTAAACATCCAATCGTCAAGTTGGAAGGTAAAATATTTGCCTGCCGACAAATCTTCCCATTTCTGTTTTTTGCCATATTCGTACAAAACTTCTTTTGGAGCAAAGTTAGCTATCAA
>MWBK01000093.1 GCA_002069025.1 Bacteroidetes bacterium ADurb.Bin302
CATAGCACTAATAGCTGCTGTAGAAATCAGCATAGGCATAAATAATTCTTTTGCGCTAGTTACTGCGGCTTCAAATGGTTTATACCCTTTTTGTAGTTTGTCTATATATCCGTCTATGTTAATTATTGAATCGTCAACAACCATACCAAGTACTACTATAAGTGCAGCGAGTGTTACAGTATTAAGTTCTATATTAAATAGATACATTAATCCAATAGAAACTGCTGTACAAATGGGTAAACCCGAACTTGCAACGAGAGCTGTACGTAGTGGAAATAGCATCAACATAACAACGATTACTACTATCATAGATATGATAAGGTCGCGTAAAAATGAACTTACAGACTTGTCGACAACTGTTGGTTGATCTGTAATGCGATATACTTTTACGCTCTGTGGTGTGATTTTGCTAAAATCGTCGAGAATCTTGTTTACTTCATCTCCAAAGGCAACTATATTGTTGCCTTTACGCATTTCTGCCGAAACTACTATGGCATTTTTACCATTAAAGTTTACATCATTCTTAAGGTCTTGGTAACGGCGTTCAACAGTCGCAATATCTTTTAGTCTTATTGATGAGCCATCAGCAAAGGCATAAATTATTTGATCTTCTATTTCTTTTTCGCTGGCAATAGATTGATTTATATGTACAGGCATGCTGAAATCTAATGCTTGATAGTTACCTCCCGGAAGAAGTAAACTCCTGCTTGCGTAGTTAAGAAGCAGAGTTTGTGGATTTAATCCGTATGATGCCAATTTTGATTGATCAATTTTGACTGCGATCTCTTCGGTACGTTCGCCAAGAATCTTGATATTACCCATTTCGGGTATTTGTCGTAGTCGTTTTGACAATTCATTAGTGTATGAGTGTAGCTCTTTATATGTTTTGTCGTTAGATTCTATAGCTATCAGCATTGAAGAATTGTTTCCAAAATCGTCAATAACAACAAATCCTAAAACACCTGCAGGAAAAGTCAAACTTTTCTGTTCATTTAATTTATGCCTTATTTTTGACCAAGTTTCATCTTTGTCTTTTACAGATAAATCGAGATCGACGTAAACATACGCGATGCCATTTTTTGATATAGAATAAGTATTTTCTCGATTAATCTCAGGCATCGAAAACAGCAATTGTTCAAGCGGTTTGGTTAGCTGATTTTCAACTTCTTCGACAGATGCACCCGGATATATACCTGCAATAATACCTTGGCGTAATGTAAAAGAAGGGAATTCATCCTTATTCATATTGCTCAAAGCATAAATGCCGAATGCAAACAATAAAAGTACTGCAACGTGTATTATTCTGCGATAAGTTATGCTGGCACTTATTATTCCTTTTTTCATGCTAGTTCTTTATTGTTCTGTTTGTGCTGTTACTAACATCCCTTCGCTTACTTTTTGGTATCCTTCAACAATGACGAGGTCGTTTGTATTTAAACCTTCAGAAACGAGTACTCCGACTCCACTATACCCTGAAATTTTAATACTGCGTCGTACTGCCTTGCCATTTTCAATTAGCCATACAAATTTACTATTGTCGTTTGCAATTAAAATTGCATTGGTCGGAACTACGAATCCTGATTTCGTGTTTTTGTCGGATATATAAACATTGCATATCATGCCGGGTAAGATTCTGTGATTTGAATTGGCAGCCTTAATTCTTACAGGGTAGCTATGTGAAACAGGATTTGCTGAGATTCCTATTTCTACGATTCCTCCGCTTGTTATATTATTGTCTACGGCATTAATTGTAAATCGTGCATCTTGTCCTATTTTTATACCGCTGATTTCGCTTTCAGGTACTGTAAAATTTATGTATATATTATCGATTTTCAACAAAGTAACAACCGTTTGTAAGGGACTCATATTGATTCCGCTTTTAGCGTAAACTTTGCCTATGTATGCATCTTGTGGCGAATAAAGTTCGCAATCTTCCAGTCTTTTCTTTGCAATACCATACATGGATTCTGCTTTTGTAAGGTTGGTTTGCATTTCTACCCATTTTATTTCAGCCAGACTTCCATTGTCGTATACTTGTTTAAGTCGTTTATAAGCGTCATTTGCTTGGTCTAATGACGCTTTTGCAGTGTTGTATGCGTTTTGAGCATCAGACTTGTTTATTGTAGCTATAAGTTGAGATTTTTTTACAAAATCACCTTCTTTTACGTACACTTTTTCTATATATCCTCCTGTACTAAAGCTCAATGCTGTAGATACTTCTTCTTCAGTAACAGCAACATAATTGTGTAAATTGCTAGTTGATGAGTTTTGTATTCTTAGTGCGTTTACAGCTATAGCTTCTGTTTGTGTCTGCTCTGTTGCCTTATTAGAATTTGTACAGCAGCTTAGCAGTGCCGTAACCCCTAAAAGACTTAAGTATTTTAGTCTGTTCATGCCTTATTTGTTGGATTTGGCTACTGTTGTTATTGCATCGCTGCTAATATTGCCTTTTATCTCGTCATTCTTTGTAATTACACCATTGTATGTTTCTGTAAGTACAATTATATCATCGTACATTTCGCCGATACCATTAACAACAACTTCTGCCTTGTATGTTGTTGATGAGATAGTTAGGTCATATTCAATATTATATGGTCTAATCCAAAAACTATCGCCCTTTGCAAATGCGGTTAATATATTTATATCGCCGCCAAGTTTGTTTTTGATTATAATAATACTGTCGTTGTGATTCTTATTAAGAGCTTTAATATCCATTTGACCAATTTCATCCATTTTAATGGCTATGGGATTATTTGTGTCGTTTAGCTTTACAGACGTATTGCCTGAGGTTTTGTACGAATAGTTTCCGCTAAATAGTGATGCTCCATTCTGACAAGCAAATAGTAAATTGCATACAATTAAAGTTGCAATAGTTTTTAGAATATGTTTTGTGATATTGTTTGACTGTGTCATTTTGTTGAGTTATTTGAGGTTATTTTATATACTATACTGTCAATAATAAGGTTTGTCATGTAATTGTAAGTTTGATTATATTCGTCGTATTTCTTTTCTACAAAAAAAAGTGTCTCCATACTTTTTATTATCATTTGGAGCATGTTTACAAAGGCTTCGCTATCGAAATTTTGTTTTTCGTCCAGTACTTGACTAATATCATTTACTATTGATACAAAATAATCGTGTTCCCATCTGTCAAATTGTAGGCAGATATCGTTGATATTCGGTTCGGTGGTTGCGTATTGCAAATTGTTTTTAAGTTTGTATTGTAACCATATTTTGTATACACTTGCTTTGCTTAGTGTTTTGTTTCGTTCTATTAAGTATTGTTTTGTTCTTTGTGATGGTAAGAGATTTTTGTTATCGAAAATATGCCCTAATTTTTTCTTTGCGTGCTCTAATTCCATGGATACTACAGACTTAAAGAGCTCTTCTTTACTTTGAAAATGATTGTAAATAGATCTTTTAGCCTTATGCGCAGAGTTTGCGATATCATCCATAGATGTTTTATCATAACCGAATGTATTAAATAATTGTTCGGCAATGTTTAATATAATGTAGCGTGTATCGTCTTGTTTTTTCATTTCACGGTTGCACTAAAATAGTTTTATAATTCAAAAGTAATGTAGAGTTTTGCAGGACAAGATATTTTAATGTTAAAAAATACTACAAATGTGTTATTTTTATGTTGTGGATAGGGTGATTGATTCTGTAGTGTGGATAGAAATACACTCGCTCGATTTATCAAAACTTTTATGGTAGAAACATAAGGAGCGCTAAATGCTATCAAGGTCTAATAAAAAATCAATTAGGCTAATTGTAATTATGCCTTGTTCGTCTATTTTACGTTTGATATTGTCACCAACAATAATAACTTTCTTGAAAGTGTCATTGGTATTCATAAGCGAACGCTTTTCTTGTATCACTGTTGGTGATAGTGCCTATTTATATAGTGTGGGGTTTAATTGGAATACAGGTCTTGACGAAATTTCATATGCCTTAATTGACATTAAATCGGAAAAAGTATTATCGAAAAGTTTTATAGCTGATGGTACAGAGTCTTTAATCAAACTACCGTACGGCATCGCTGTAAATCCGAATAATAAAGAAATATTTGTTACTGATGCAGGTGATTATGTATCGCCAGGCACTTTGTATTGTTTTGATAAGACAGGACATTTAAAATGGAAACAAACCACAGGAGATATACCTGCACACATCGAATTTACATTTAAATAAAAGGATATGAGATTTAAAATTACACTTGTTTTTTTGCTAATATCATTAATCTTGGTAGCATCAAGTTCGTATATATCTGAGGTCTTTGAATATGTTCCTGCACCGGGACAATTTATCAATACGCTGCCGGCATACGAAGATGGTGATGGTGCGGATGATATGGCGCAGAAAGTAGAAGAACGAATAGCAGGTGTTTCTACAGGTCAATTGGTTTGTTTAGGTGCATTTGGAGGTTATGTTGTAGTTGGCTTTGATCATACAATACAGAATGTAAAGGGAGAATATGATTTTAAGGTTTATGGGAATGCATTCGCAAATAGTGCAGAACCGGCAATTATGGAAGTAATGTATGATGCAAATGGTAACGGACTACCCGATGATACTTGGTACGAAATAGCAGGTAGCGAATATGGAAATAAATCTACTATTCGCAATTATGAAATCACCTATTATAAACCATCAGCTGAGGATGATGCAGCATCAGGCAATATAGAAGAATATATCAAATGGCTTGACAATCAAGGTAATAGTGGGTATATTCAAAAAAATGTATTTCATAAGCAAAGCTATTATCCTTTATGGATAAACGAAACAAGCTATACATTGAAAGGAACGTTGTTGCCTAAGAATGCGCAAAACACAGGTACTGACTCAAACCCATATTGGATACTACCTGCTTTTGAATGGGGCTACGCGGATAATCAACCAAACACATCGGATTTATCTAATATTAAAATAGATTGGGCTGTAGATGATAATGGTGATGCTGTTGATTTGCCGGGAGTGAATTTTATTAAAATATATACAGCTGAAAATCAAAGTGCCGGTTGGTTAGGCGAAACATCATCAGAATTATGCGGTATCGAAGATTTGCATTATTCGTTAGATGTTTTTGAAAACAATCAGTTGACTGATTTTGTTCAAAATCCATTTTATGACAATATATCTGTAAAACTATCTGCTGATTCAAAATTGACTCTTATGCGTATTGATGGACATGTTTTGAAGATAATTAATTGTGCAGAAGGGGAAACAACAATAGATGCGTCGTTTATTGAAATGGGTTGGTATTTATTATTAATCGAAAGCAATACTAAATACGGAGTCTATAAGATATTGAAATCAGCGAGAAACTATTAAATACGTTATTACTATAATATTAATTATTAATTACTAAGTTATGAAAAAGAAAATTATTACATTGTTTGTTTCATTTTTGCTGTGTATATCAGCTATTAATGTATTTGCTGTTACTAAAACCTTAGATTTGACAAACCCGTCAAATCCTGAATCATTTACTTTTAATGATAAAAATTACTGGACGGAAACATATAACGAGCTTGATTACACTTATTGGGAGTCGCAAATATTTATGTTTTCACATTTGATAGATGGCGAAGGCTCTTCATGGGGTGGTGCAGCTTGGGATGGATTTACAGTAAGTAAAAATGCGGATAATTCTAATCATGGAGTAGGGGGCTCTAGTGAGGGTTGGGTTAGTAATCAATGGGGATGCATGGCCGGCGGCGGTATCGAATCCATTAATGAAGATAATGTTGTTGTAAGTCCTGAAAGGCCATATATTATAGGATTCCTAAATACGTATTCTATGGGTGGTAATAGTTTGTCAGTGTTATTTAATGATGGGAACTTATATACTCCCGAGAGTGTTTATATTGCAAACCATCCTTGGCCATATTATGAAAATATTTATGGCGACGGATTTGCTCAACCGATGTCTAAAAACGGAGATTTCTTTAAATTAATTGCGCATGGAGTAGCAGGAGATGATACTGAAACCACAGCAGAACTTACGTTAGCCGAATATAAAGACGGAGAACTAAAACAAAGTGCAGATTGGCAAAAGTTTGATTTGTCATCTCTAGGTTTGGTAAAAGAAATTTACTTTACTATGGAATCATGGGATGTTGGAGATTGGGGAATAAATACTGCAGTATATTTTTGCATGGACAAATTATCTGTAAGTTCAGCAATTACAGGCGTTGATGATAATAAACCTCAACATAATGATGCATATCGTGTTGGCTCTGTTTTGTACAATGTGCCGGAGAAAGCTAATATTAAAATGTTTGATTTGTCAGGAAGAATATTGTATTCTGTTGATGCAAATAGTGAAGTTGTAGCTCTTCCATCATTTGAAGGTATGAGAATTATTCATGTTGAAAGTTTAGAAGGTATTCAGGTTATTAGATAAGGTGGTTTAGAGTGTGTAATGTGTAGTGTTTAATGTGTAGATTTTAACATAATATTCGCCTGATTATGTGCGTTATGCGTTTTTTTGAATATTTTTCTTAAAATATATATGTTAAAAAACCGCAAAATATTAAGATAAACCTTATCTTTGCCGGCGTATCTGAGTGATATAATTTTTCTATTAAACTAAAATATTACAACATGAAAAAGAAAAGTTTATTTATTTTAATGTTTTTAGTTGCAGTTGCAACAGCAGCATTTGCTCAACCTCGTGCAGTCGGTGGTCGTTTCGGTTATGGTTTCGACGCATCTTATCAACACAGTATTGGCAGCAGCAATATGGTTCAAGTCGAACTAGAATTACCGGCATTCGCTGGAATTGGAGTTGCAGCTACTTACGATTGGATCTTCCCAATACGTTCTTGGCAAGAAAAAGGAGAATGGAATTGGTATGCCGGCGTTGGTGCAGGAGCAGGTTATTTCTGGCCAGCTTCTGGATATGTTGGTGCAGCAGGTCGTATAGGTGTTGAATACAACTTCTGGTTTCCACTTCAATTGTCTTTTGATTGGCGTCCTATTGTAGGACCTGTATTTACAGGCTTTGGAGGCGCTACTGCTGTAGGATTTAATGCAGGAGGTTTATATGCCGGTGCAATAGCATTTGGTATTAGATATAAATTCTAATTCACTAAACTATTATTATAGTCTTAATGAGGCTGCATCTTGGATGCAGCCTCATTTTTTTATATACCCGAAAGATAATTTCTAAAACATTTAGATTGCATTACAATTGTACACACTGACGAGTATATAAAATCTGCATGCAAATAATAAATTATGTATAATTAAGCTTCTGATTTGTTGTGTTTTGCAGTTTGAAGTTAAAAAATACTACGTATATACGATTTCCCTTTTTTACACGTTAGTTATTGTGTAAGATAAAGGTTTTTCGTACCTTTGACGGCTTTTATTGGTTTTCACCTTTCAATGCTATTTATTTATGTTTGAGTTCATTAAAGGAGATGTTGTGGAATTAACTCCCACACTGGCAATATTGGAGAATAATGGTATAGCATATTCTATTAATATTACCATATCTACATATACTGCGATACAAGGAAAGAAAAATGTCTGCTTGTACTTGTATGAGGCTATTCGCGAGGATGCTTTCATATTGTATGGCTTTGCAGAAAAAACAGAAAGACAAATGTTTTTGTTGCTTATTTCCGTTTCGGGAGTTGGTGCGGGTACAGCCCGTGTGATATTGTCTTCTGTTTCTGTGCCGGAGTTACAAGCGGCAATTGCCGGCGGCAATGAGGCATTATTTAAAGGAGTTAAAGGCATTGGTTTGAAAACAGCGCAAAGAATTATAATTGATTTAAAAGATAAGGTTCTTTCAATACAAACAGTTCCGGGTGCAATAAATATATCTTCTGCTTTATCTGAAGTTCAGGAAGAGGCTGTTTCTGCACTTGTTATGTTAGGTTTTGCGGCTCCGGCAGTTAGAAAAGTAATATCAAAAATTGCAGAAGCCGATTCTTCACTTAGTGTAGAGATGATAATAAAGAAAGCCTTAAAAATGATGTAGCCCCTTGAAAAAATCGATAGAAAAAATATTTCTTATTTTAGCTTTGTTATGTGGAATGGTGCTCATTCCTGCATGGGCTGTTGAACCTGTATCTGATGAAGATACACCTAATAACGCCGAACTTGCACAAGATACATCGAAGCCTCGTTATCAGACAAATAAGATATATCCTGAGACTCAATCCGATTTAGAAGAATCGGCTCCTATTGATCTGCCGGCTCCGGAAAATATTAAAACAAAAATAGATTACGATCCAACTACAGGTAAATTCTTTTTTAATCCTCAATTAGGTGAAGAAAACGTATCAACTCCATTTTATTTGAATAGCGATGAATATTATGATTATTCTGCAAAAAAATCTTTAGAATCATATTATCTGTCTAAGAATAGGGAAGAAAAAAAATCTAAGCATCAATTGTCTTTGACCGAAATGAAATTCGATATAGGTCAGGCTGATAAAGTTTTTGGTCCCGGAGGTGTACAATTAAAATTACAAGGATCAGCCGAGCTTGATTTTGGATTGGATTTTAAAAAGTTAAAGGATCCATCATTGAACGAGCGTTCTCAAAATCCCGCTCCAACATTTGATTTTGATGAAAAAATTCAATTGAGTGTAGATGGTTCTGTCGGAGATAAATTGAAGTTTGGCTTAAATTACAACACAGAGGCAACATTCGATTTTGACCAATCTTTACTAAAATTGCAATATGAAGGCAAAGAAGATGATATTATAAAGAAAATTGAAGCAGGAAATGTTAGTATGCCTCTTACCGGTTCTTTGATAACCGGAAATACCAGCTTATTCGGTTTTAAGGCCGACTTGCAATTCGGTAAATTAAAAATTAATGCTGTAATATCACAACAAGAATCAGAAGGTAAGACCCTTAATACCAGCGGTGCACAAACAACTGATTATGAAATACGAGCTGATGCTTATGATGAAAACAGACACTATTTTTTATCTCACTATTTCAGAGAACATTATGATGAATGGATGTCAGAACTCCCTAATATTTCGTCAGGCATATCTATAGGTGAAATTGAAGTATGGATAACAAATAAAAATACCATTAATTACGATAATACTTCAAATGTTGTTGGTTTTGCTGATATTGCAGAACCTAATCGTATATATAATTCTTCATTTATATCAACAGGCAATCCAACAGTTCCTGATAACGCTGCAAATACATTGTTTGCGGATGTAGTGCAATCAATTGGCGGACTTCCCAATATTTATGAGGTCGACACTTACCTACGTTCATTTACGATGCAAAGCACCATTGACTATGTTAAATTGGAGGGTGCAAGAAAATTGGAATCTTCTGAATATACCATCAACAAAGAACTTGGTTATATATCTTTAAAATCGGCATTGAATAATGATGAAATGCTGGCCGTTGCATATCAATATACATACAAAGGCAAGGTATACAATGTCGGTGAATTGTCTAAGGGATCTGAGCCGACCAAAC
>MWBK01000094.1 GCA_002069025.1 Bacteroidetes bacterium ADurb.Bin302
GACAAATGTTGATTTTCGCCTGTTTTTAGATGGTATGCATAATTTACCATTGCATTATATGAAATGAGTGGTCCAAAACGGTCATATACTACAGATAACCCAAATCCTGAATTTATACTTGGTGCAAGCATATCAAAGTTTAGTAAGCCTGTTGCAGGAGCTCCACTAAATCCAACGAACTGGTGTCTACCTATTAAAGTAATATTACCATAGGAAGATGCTCCTGTTACTGCGGGATTATAATGAGTTTTACTTAAAAGATGCTGGCTTATCTGTGGATCGCTTTGAGCTTGCATTGTTAAGGGTAGCAACATCAAAAACAGGCATATCTTATTAAATTTATTCATGGTGCTGTATTTTAGGTTATTTTTCAACTATTTTAAATGTGGTGCGACGATTCAATCTGTGCTCTTCTTCTGTAATAGCATTTTCAACAACCGGATATCGCTTGCCATATCCCTTCCATGTTAAGCGTGTTCTATTAATACCGGCACCAACCAAATAATCAACAACTGATTTGGCTCTGTCTACAGATAGCTTTTCATTGTATTCATCAGTACCTCTCATATCTGTGTGTGAACCAAATTCCAATTTTAAAGTAGGATTTGAATTAAGAAGCAATACGATTCTATGTAAAGCATCTTTTGATTCAGGAGATAAGTTTGCACTATCGAAATTATAGTAAATTTCATGCAATGAAATTTCGCGTCCGTAAGATACAGATCCGTCATCATTTGAATTGCGACCATTCCTATTAATAGGATCGTCATTACCTTTGTTATAAGAGATGGATGCAAGATCGAAACCACTATTGTCTCCATCGCCTTCATGATATATAAAAGGTTTACTGCTAATAGTCAAGAAGTTTGGTTTGTTAACCTTAACTTGATACTCTTTACCGTTTACTAAGTCAGTAAACAAGTAGCGACCTGTAATGTCTGTTTTTGTTTGTTGAATAGTTTCGCTTCCTTCTAGTAGGAAAACGTCTTCATTAATAAATGGTTCGTTTGTTTCCAAATCGTAAACGCGACCACTTATTGACATTGCCGATTGTGATAAATAGAAATCTTGTTCAACAGGGAAAGTTCCTATTGCTGATTTTTCTGTTTTAATCATTGACATGTCTGATATATATCCTATAGAGCTAGCTAATAATTTGTAGAAATCTCCGGCTTCGATAAATGCGTAATAATATCCTTCGTTGTTTGTCTGTACTGTTTGAGATTTGCCCATTCCATTTATAATAACTTGTGCGTTTTCTATAGGCTCTTGAGTGTTTTTATTGAATACATGGCCGGAAACCATCATACTTGTGAAGATTCCTTCAAAACGATAAATGTCGTCATTTGTTTCAGGATGTCTACTACTAACCAAGAAAGCTTCATCGTTAGGTTCCGACACAATCAAATTAATATCATCGAACGATGAATTCACAGGTTTCATTAAATTCTGAACACCTGCAATTGAGAATCCGTTTATTTGTGCACTATATAAGTCGTATCCACCGAATCCCACATGTCCGTCTGATGTAAATATTAGTGTATTGCCTTCAACATAAGGAAAAGCTTCATTCCCTGTTGTGTTAACTACAGCCCCTGCATTAATAGGCTTTTTGCTCCATTTACCGTTTGCCTTTTTCTCTACATACCAAATATCTGAACCACCATAACCACCAGCAATGTTAGATGTGAAATATAAACGATTACCATCAGGTGATAGGGCAGGATGAGCAGCATCTGTGTGCCTGTCACCAATGTTTAGTATGCCTTTGTTCTTCCATTTGCCTTTTTTGTAAATAGAGTGGTATATAAAACAATCGTTATTTTCATTGCTTAAGCAACGTGTGTAATACAATATATTATTAATTGTATCAACCGTAAATGTACCTGTATTTTGACCTCTCCTAGACTTTACCATATTGTCTACAGGTTTGGATGTTGAAAAATTATCATTGTGGTCTGCATAATACATTTTTGACAAAATTCCATTTTTTGTATTACTTGTAGAAGCATAAATAATACCACTTTGATAATACCCGATACCATATTCCATACCTGCAGTATTGATTCCATTCAAACTTTCTTCAGGCGAAATAGGATTCTTGGCAGCATGACGTATCGCAAAGTCGCATGATGCTTTCAAATTTTTTACAGATTTATCACTAGGATTCAAACGTCCATATTCTTCAAAAGCAGCTTTTGCTCGTTTGTATTCGCCCATCTTTTGTAGGTTTTTACCATATACAAGATATGCTTCTGCCTTATCGTATCCTGATAAAATTGCTTCGCTAATAAAAGTAACAGCTTCTTGTGGCTGATTTAAGTATGAATTACATTCTCCAATTTTAAACTTGGCGTATGCAACTTTATTTTTGCTTCTTTCTGATTCACCTGCTTTTTCAATAGTGCGTTTGTATTTCTCTATAGCTCCTAAGTAGTCTTTCTGAAGAAAGCGGGTATCACCTGCACTATTTCCTGCATTAGCAGAACTGATTATTAATGTACAAACTGCTAAAAGCAGTATATTTTTGTTGAGTTTCATATATAATGCGTTTGTTTAGCGTTCAACTGTTACAGTGCTTTTAATAACTGTTTCTGCACCTGTAGTATCATTTATTTTTACTGTATATAAATATACACCCGGATTTGCATAAACACCATTGTGTTTGCCGTTCCAACCATCATTACCTGCATAAATCAATGTTCCCCAGCGGTCAAAAACTTCAATGTTATAGTCTTTTAAGAAGATATCATTAACACCATCCTCGTTAGGAGTGAATACATTTGGGAATATTGTTGATTCTATTATTTCGCTTTGCTCCATATCCCAAATACAGCCATTGGAGTCTTCAATTGTCATAGCAAATGTGCTGTTTGAAGTGCCGTATCCAAATTGCTTAGGTTTAAATAC
>MWBK01000095.1 GCA_002069025.1 Bacteroidetes bacterium ADurb.Bin302
TTTCAATCTCGCATTTGTTCATAAAACGTTCTTGTATGCGCAGTACCCGTTCGCCTTTGTATTCAATGTCTATTCCTATAGGATTATCATCATGTATGGCTGCAGCAATATATTTTTTAGTATGACTTATGCTGATTTCGCATTGTTTGTTTTTTACAAAAGGCTTTCCTGATGTTAGATGATCAATTATCACATCCTCCTTGCACAGAATTTCTATTAGTTTTTTTCCTAATTGTTTTTCTTGATCTCTGGCACTCAATTCTGACTCTTCCATTTTCCATACGAGGAAATGGATATCATTGATATATTCGTCTTTTATCAACATTTAATTACTGCCATTTTGTGGTTTCCATGATGCGAATTACATCATCTTTTATGTAGTTAATAACAGGTGCCAATGAATCTTTATTTGGTCTGTTATTAAAATACAAGGCTCCTCTTAGAAAATTCTTTGTACTATCTGTTAAAACAAATTGTACCGAAGATGCAGTATTTCCTCTTATCTCGTATAAAATGCCATAAACATCATTATTAGTATTCTCAAAAGCTTGCTCCGTTATTGCATCAGCCTTTATTGAGTGTTTGTATACGAAAGTTCGTGAATCCTCGCTTATTTCATAAAAATTATTTTTGATAGGAGTGTAGCTGCAATAAATACGAGCATTGTATTGCGGATAAACTATGTCGAACCATTCATTATTATTGCGAGTTACTATGCGAGCAATATTTGATGGATATTCAAAAATGTATGGTTTAGTAGTATCCGATTTTGTGTATTGTTTTTCGTTTAGTTTTATTCGAAAATAAGCTCTTGGCAGTGGGGTATATTGCTGGCATGAACTAAACATCAATAAAGAAAATATGGCTATGATTATATATTTATTCTTCTTCATATTCTTGCTCATCTTCAGGTTCAGTTTTGGGCAGTATGCTTAATTTGATGCTTTTAATACGACGCTTGTCGGCAGATACGATTTTAAAGTGATAATTTTTGTATGTAATTTCTGTTTCTTGAACCGGAATTTCACCCTTTAACTCCAAGATTAGACCGGCTAATGTTTCGGCTTCCCCAATAATCTTTTCAAAATCTTGTTTATTAATGCCCTCTATTTTAAAGAAATCATTTAATAATATTTTTGCTTCAAATAAGTAATTATTTTCGTTGAGTCTGGCATATAATTGTTCATTGTCATCGTATTCATCATCAATTTCGCCGACTATTTCTTCCAATATATCTTCCATTGTAATTATACCGGCTGTACCTCCAAACTCATCAACCACAATGGCAATATGAGTTTTGTTTTTCTGGAAATCTTCCAAAAGTACATTAATGTGTTTTGTCTGTGGTACAAAATATGCTTTTCTTATCAATTTTTGCCATGCATAATTAGGCTCGTTTATATGCGAAAGTAAATCTTTAATATACAATATGCCACGTATATCATCAATATTTTCATGGAATACAGGCATCCTGGAATATTCATTAGTGTTGATTAAATCAATTATTTCCTGAAATGTGGCTGTATCATCTATTGCAATAACATCAACTCTTGCCGTCATTGCTGAGGCTGCACTTATGTCTCCAAATTTGATGATACCCTCTAAAATTTCCTTGTCCTCACTAATTTCATCAGAGGTAATTTCGAAAGCCTGTGACAAATCGTTAATTGTAATAGCTTGTTTACTATGCTTTTCAAAACGTTTTACTCTTTTTGCAGGCTTTACCATTAACCATGTTATAGGGTATAATAATTTTTCGATTATGTGTAAGGGTTTAGCCGCGAAACGAACAAATTTTAGAGAATAATTTGCTGCGTATATTTTAGGCATATTCTCTCCAAACAGTAGTAAAATAAATGTGATTAGAACTGTTTCAACCAAGAATGCCAATATTGGTCTACTCGAAAAATCAAACAAGTTTAGCATCAATTTTGATATTAGAATAATGATGCCAACATTTACCAAGTTATTGGTAATTAAGATTGAAGACAGTAATCTATCCGGCGATTCTCTTAATTTGAGAACTAATTGATCGGTAGGCGTATTTCTATTTTCTAAAGCCTCTATGTCTTTGGGCCTTAGTGAGAAATAAGCCATTTCTGATGCTGATGCAAATGCAGAGCACAGCATCAGTAAAATAATCACACAAGCAAGGACTATATTTACTATCATATTTGAATATTCAGTTACAACTGCAAAAATACAATATTAAATTGATAGTAAAAAAGAACAATGCAAGCTCTTGAAAATTTATCGATGCTAGTGCATCATGCAGAGTCTATTACTTTGCGTCATACTGTCGGTTGCATTTATCCTCTTGAATTCAGTATTTACGATGCAAAGTGGAATCTGAATCACGAATATTAGAATATTTGCAATAGGCTTTAAAATTTTTCGTAACTTTGCAGTCCGACAGTTCGTTTAGACCATCCTGTCGTTAAAAAAAACCAGGCTTGTAACGTGAATGTTTGTTTCGCAACTTACAAGGTGGTGAAACAAACATTTTTATTTGTAGTAGTATGTTTATTATTAAGAACGAAATTCAATTTGACACAGCTCATTTTTTGAGCGGATACGAAGGTAAATGTGCCAATATTCATGGACATCGTTATAGATTGATTGTATCTATACGCTGCGAAACATTACACAAGGAGGGTCATTTAAGAGGTATGGTTGATGATTTTGGTTCTATTAAAAGTATATTGAAAGAGGTTGAACTATTTTTTGACCATAAAATGTTAGTTGAAGATAACGAAGACGGACGTAAAGTAAAAGAATCTTTGTGTGCATTGCCAAATAATTTCGCTGTGTTGTGTTTGCCATTCAGACCGACATGCGAAGAAATGGCGCGCTATATTTACAGAATGTTGCATCAAAAAGGTTTGGCTGTTAGTGAGGTTGAATTATTTGAAACCCCAACAAATAGTTGTATATATTTTGAGTGATGATGGAATTTAATGTTATAGAAAAATTTGTATCAATAGACGGTGAGGGCCCTACAGCAGGATCTTTGTCGGTATTCATACGTTTTGCCAATTGTAATTTGAGATGCGTTTGGTGTGATACTTCTTATGCTTGGGAGTGTGAGCCTCAAACAGAAAAACTCACCGCTGTAGAAATAGTCAAATATGTTAAACAAACAGGAGTTAAACATGTAACTTTGACCGGTGGAGAACCTTTGATACAAGAAGGTTTGATAAGTCTTTTGGCTATGCTTTCTGATTACGAGATTCATATTGAAACAAATGGCTCATTAGATATTCATAAATTTAGATTAGGTGATAATGTGCATTTTGTTGTCGATTATAAGTTGCCTGACAGTGGCATGGAAGATAAAATGTATTTGTATAATTTAACTGCTGTTAAATCTACAGATGCTTACAAGTTTGTAATCGCTTCAAAGAAAGATTTGGTAAAAGCAATAGAAATAGTTAGAGCATATCGTTTAGATGAAATTACTCAAGTGTATTTTAGCGCTGTTTTTGGTAAAATGGACCCTTCTGATATAGTTGAAGTGATGAAAGAAGAACACTTAAATAGAATTAAGTTGCAATTACAAATGCATAAATTTATATGGAACAAAAATAAAAGGGGAGTATAAAAAATGGATAAAGAAAAGATTGCATATCACATTCGAGAAATCCTTGTAACTATAGGTGAAGATCCGGAACGTGAAGGATTACGCGAAACACCCGAAAGAGTAGCTCGCATGTACGAAGAAATGTTTAGGGGAATTGCATACACTAATGCCGAAATTGCAGAAAAATATGCTAAAACCTTTGATGAGGAAGATATGTGTACTGCAAAACAAGGTAATTTTGTATTAGTGTCAGACATTCCTATTTTTAGTTTTTGTGAGCATCATATGGCTTTAATGTACAACATGAAAGTTTCCGTTATATATCGTCCTGTGGATAAGATAATAGGCTTAAGTAAGATTGCGCGTATTGCTGAGATGGTATCGCATCGCTTGCAACTGCAAGAACGAATAGGAACAGATATTGCAGAAATTATGACACTATCAACAGGAAGCAATGATGTGGGTGTGTTGATTGAAGGTGAACATAGTTGTATGACTGCAAGGGGTATAAAAAAGCCCGGAGCAAAAACTATAACCACAGCATTTAAAGGTGCTTTTGAGACGAACGACTCACTTCGTAGAGAAGCGCTTATGCTATTAGGCAAATTAGAATAAAAAAATCGGGAAATAAATTTTCCCGATTTTTTTTATCGCTTAAGTATAAAGTGTCCGGAATACTGTTTGCTTAGCTGTTCAATAGTTATTAGATACCAATAATCTGTCGTAGGTACACCATGTCCTTCGTATGTTCCATCCCAACCCGGATCGGATCCATTGTATTTAGCAAGCTGTTTATTGAATCTGTCGAAAATTTGAATTATAGCGTTAGGGTAAAATTCAATACCCTTAACTAACCATCTGTCGTTCAGATTGTCTCCATTTGGTGAGAAAAATACCATAGGTTCAATTTCATGCGAAACTAATTCAAAATCTCCTATTGTAGAACACCCATTTGCATCAACTATACGTACATTATGTATACCTAATGTCAAATCATCTATTGTCTGACTTGTATAATGTTTATCATCAACTATGTAGTCAAATGGAGCTGTACCATTAATAATTTGGATATCAGCTTGTGTTGATGTAGTCTCAATATTGTCAATTATAGGATTAGATACAGGTTGTACATTAAACGTTTCGTACAAAGTGTAGCCATAATTAGTATCTATAAAAGTTACGCAGGTGTAAATGGTTTCGCTTTGTGGACTTACTGTAATACTGCTTTCGGTTGAGCCGTCAGACCAGTTGTAACTATCTGCCATTGCAGGATACAAAGACGATAATACAACATCATTCCCTTCGCAAAATATCGTATCGTGAGTTAATGACTCTGTTTCAGAACAATCTTCTAATGTAATATTAAATGTTACCAGTTCGCGCGAATTATAATTATCGTTATGTACTACCTGGCAGGTGTAAGTATTATTTATTTCAGTTGGGCAAACAATAAGAGTAGAATCATTATTTGTCGGATCTGTGTTCCATATAAAAGTAATGTCCGAAGGATCATCATAGTCTCTTATTATTGACAATTTAATGCAATCTGTCATGCAGAATGTGCTTGATTTTTCTGAATGGCAATCTTCTGTAGATATATTAAAAACTTCTCTTGTTATTTGTGAGTTGTCGATAATTGTACATGTGTGAGATGAGCTTGGCTCATTTATTGGTACTTGAATTGACTCTGTTGTTTCGCCGGTATCCCACAAAAAAGTACCAGTGACAGTGTTTGCCGTAATAGTAATTGGCAAAGTGTCATTTTGACACACATTAATAGTATGTGTTATAACCGTTTCTACATTGCAATCTATAGCCTTGACTGATGCAGATGCGTTAACCGCAGAGCAAGTTCCATTAGTTACGAAAATATCATATAAATTGCTTTGACCAATTACACTAGGAGCTTTTGCTGTGATGCTAGTTGTATGATCAGTCATTGCAGTTGAATTTTCAAGCCAAGATATATTTGTATATGTTCCTACAATTGAAGCTGACAGTGTAACATTATCGTTTGGACAAACATTTTGGTCATTAATACTGACAGTCGGTTTTTTATCAACATTTACCCTGAAAAATTCATCTGTTATGTCATCTTGAGTATTTATTGTTGTCCCAAAATATATATCGTCAATTGCAAAATCGTTACCTGCAGGCTCCGTAGTGAAATTTACAATGTATATATGACACCAACTCATATCTGTTGATGGTGTATATGTAGCTTTATACTCCTGCCATTGTCCTAATGTTGTTGGAACTGTGAATTGTAGTAAGTCACTGGTTCCATCTTGATTTTCTATAACAAATTTAAGTTTTGCAAGGCTTGATGCTCCATGAATCAAATATTCTGAGTCTATATTTGCAGCAAAACAGCTAAACTGGTATTCAACTCCACTTTTTAGTTTTAAATTACGAGCTTGCCATACGCGTGCGTCAGAGCTGTTGCCTCCATCACACACAAATAAATAGTTTCCGGAATGTGGTGCCAAATTTGAAAAATATGAAGGTTTTACATTGTTTGCATTTTGCGATGTAGTACATGCACCTATGTTGATATTAACGCCACCTTGGTCAAAATTCAAGTATTGGTAATTAATCCAGTCGCCTAATTTATTTTGTGCCGATGTGATAGGAGAGCTAGGGAGAAATTCGAATCCACCGGCTGTAATTAAATTACCTGTCTGCGAACTAGAACCGTTCTTTGTAATCGTACACTTGTAGTCGGTGTTATTAGCAGGTTGTACAGTAATGCTTTTTGTGGTTTCTCCATTTGGTGTCCATAAGTATGAATCTCCTAAAGTTGTTGCTGTAAGAGTAACTGAAGAACCTTCGCATATTGCTTGTGAGGGGTGTGTAATAGGTGTACCGGCGTGTATGTATATGGTTGAGCAGCAGAAACTGCACAAACATAAAAACCAAGTTTTTTTCATATGTTTCGATATTAGGTTCGCAAATATAATCATTATTTTAAAATAGCAAAAACTTTATGTAGTATCAGATTAGTGCATAAAGCCTTTTATGTCAGAAATAAAAGCTAAAAATATGCTTGCTATAGTTATTACTAATATTTTTATTTCTTCTTTACTGGAACTAAAAAAACATCTTGGTTAATTTCGCTGTTATAAATAGTTTTACCCAATTCGTAAATGGTGTAATTACCATTAGGTTCCTCCATATTCATGATTTTCAAACTGAGGTCTTTTTTGTCTAAAGATAAAATAACTTTCGAGTATCCACGAGTTACTTTCTCTTTGCGAGTAATTGTAAATTCATGATATTTTCCGTCACCATTGTATGAAATTTCAGATTTTGTTTCTGCTTCGATAGCTTTAATATCACCTTTCATGCAAAGTAGTAATGTGTTGCGTAATATCCTCATTGGAGAACCTTCTTTTACATTGTGTTCAATAAGGCGGCCTCGTACATTCATTACAAACTTATCTCTATTAATCACAAGAAAATCACCTGCGGGTTCACTGTAAATCATAGACATTTTGTCGTTCATAACATATAAAGTTCCCTTAGAATCTACAGACTTTTCCATCATTTT
>MWBK01000096.1 GCA_002069025.1 Bacteroidetes bacterium ADurb.Bin302
ATGGAAGTTTGTTTAAAAAAATCATTCAGCCTTACGAACCTGCTTATACCAATTTGTTGGCCATGTCGCATTCGGTACAGCGTACATATTCCACATTTTATCTTGATGCTAAATCTGACAAAACCCGTCAAGCCCGGCTGGGAAAAATTATTGACAGACTAAATAGGAATCTGAAACCGATGTGATTTAATTAATTTTAAAACAAAAATTGGAAAACAGCGAATTATGGAATCAAATCCAAATTCGCAATAACCAGTAAAATAGTCTCGATCTGACAGAGGAAGTCGTTTTTATACTTGCATTTTATGCTTTTTATGAAATGAAATATATAGACAAAATATTATTAATGAACTTCGAAAAATCTTAATTCCAGAGGCCAAAATCTTTATTTCCGAACAAAAATTTCACATCTCAAAATATACCTTCAACACGATAGTTGAAAAAATGGAAAATATTGGATTTGAAATTTGTAAACAACCCGGGATATTACTTAGCAGAACTGTAATTATGAAAATTAAAAATACGAATGCTCAAACATAAAAAAATAACAGGTAAAATGAGAATTATACTATTATTTGCAATCATTCTCCTGATCTTTTTATATAAACTAATGTAAACACTTTATTTTATGAACACAAAAGCTGACAAATCAAAAGAATTAACAACATCAATTAATCTTTTAAACGAAAAACTTCATTTTGAAGGAAAAGTAAATGGGAATGATCCAATTTCAATTGACTACATACCACCGTTGGGGGAAAATCTTGGATACACTTCACTCGAATTATTTCTCTTCAGTCTTTCTTCTTGTCTTGGTAGCTCAGTTCTTATATTCCTGAGAAGAATGAGAAAGACAATATCCGGATTTGAGATTATTGGTACCGGAATTCGGAAGGAAGAACATCCCACAGGATTTAAAACTATTACACTTCAGCTTATAATCAAATCTCCTGATGTTTCTGCTGATGATCTCGATAAAGTCATAAAACTGTCTAAAGATACTTTTTGCCCTGTCTGGTCAATGATCAAAGGGAATGTAGATATCCTGGTAAAATATAATATTGTTCCGCAACAAAACAAATATCTGTTAATTTGATTTCATGAGTTAACCATATATATTACATAATACTCACAAAGCTTCTGACCTTTGCTCAGGCTTAACAAAAAGAGTGTCTTTAAAATAAGAACCAGTGACAAAATGAAGCAATTTTCATATACAAAAGTCATTAATATTGGTAGACGAATTATGCTAGTAACCTTATCAATCTGTTTAGTTATATTCCTTATTCTTTTTGGAGTCTTGCTGGTATACAGTCCAGGAAGAGTTAATCCTTACTTAGATAAAAGCGGAAAAATTCTTGAAGGAAGTATTTCACAAAAAATACATGTAAGTATTAATGGCATTGAACAGGGTATGTTTATCAAAGGCAAAGATTTAAATAATCCTGTTTTGCTCTACCTTCATGGAGGTATGCCTGATTACTTCCTCACGCGTAAATACCCTACAGGCCTTGAAGACTATTTCACGGTAGTATGGTGGGAACAGCGTGGATCCGGGCTCTCCTTCAGTGCTAAAATACCTCCTGAGACAATGACTCTGGAGCAGATGATAAGTGACACAAAGGAAGTAACAAATTACCTCCGCAATCTTTTTGGTAAGGATAAGATTTACCTCATGGGACATTCGGGTGGGACATTTGTCGGAATACAAGTGGCTTCCAGGGCACCGGAGTTGTACCACGCCTATATTGGTGTCTCCCAGATATCAAATCAGCTCCAATCAGAAAGACTGGCATACGAATATATGCTAAAGAATTTTGCTGAGAAAGGGAATAAAAAGATGGTTCGGAAACTTGAAGCGGCACCCGTTACTTTGAGTTCAGGTACACCCTATGCATATCGTGCATTGAGAGACCAGGCAATGCACTCACTTGGCATTGGCACAACGCACGACATGAACTCGGTTATCACCGGCATCTTTATACCTTCGTTTTTATGCAGGGAGTACACCCTTACAGAAAAATTCAATCTCTGGCGAGGCAAGTCGCACAGCGGCATCAGCGTACTCTGGTCAAATATGATAACAACAGATCTTGCCATGCAGGTGACCGAACTTAAGCTTCCAGTCTATTTCGTTGGTGGCATATACGACTATACGGTATCCTGCATTTTGGCAAAGGATTATTTTGGAAAAGTAAAGGCACCAGTAAAAGGATTTTACACCTTTGAAAAATCAGCTCATAGTCCAATGTTTGAAGAACCTGAAAAAATGCAACAAATCGTCAGGGAGGACATCCTGCCGGGATTGAATTCCATGTCAGATTCTTAATAAATATAATTGCATCATTTGTAAGAGTCTGTAATATTTAAATAATTGGGAATCTTTATTTAAGCAGCGCCTGTGGCTTCACTTAATCGTTATAAAACATTAATAATAAATTTATCATGAGAAGCAATTATTCTTATTTTTTACTCTTAGTCTTTCTTTTACAATTTGAAAGTAATATTGCTGCAGATTTCAAAGTAATACGTCAAATTACCGGATTTGTAGAAACAAATTGTTACTTAATTTATGATTTAAAGTCTAATGAAGCTGCAATAATAGACCCGGGTTGGCGGGCTGACACTATTGTTAATTTTATTGAAGAGAATAATCTAAACTTAAAATACATATTTCTTACTCATGGCCATACCGATCATTCATTTTACGTTTCAGAATTAAAAAGAAAATTCCCAGAAGTAAAACTATGTATTAACAGAATCGATTTTAACCAAATGTTTACGCAATTTCAGTGGTTTAAAGATACCTATGGACAAGAATTAATAGAAAAAGAGAGGAGTAATCCTGAACATAAGTCATACATAGATTTTGATCCGGGGTCTATTGGGATCCCGGATATCTTTGTCGAGGATAATCAGTCATACAAATTAGGATCTACTGAGATTAAAACCATTCATACTCCTGGTCATTCACCCGGAGAAATATGTTATTACACAAAAAATGTCCTGTTTTCTGGCGATGTATTATTATATAGAACTGTGGGGGGAATCCATAATCAGGGTAGTTCCGGGAATGACCTGATTAAATCAGTCAGGAAATTATACAAAATCTTTCCAGATTCAACAATTATATATCCCGGGCATGGACAAATCACAGATATTGGTTCAGAAAAAAGAGAGAATGGAAAAATCTCTTTGGAGAATGCAAGTTTAAAATAATACGTTATAAAATACAGATACATTCATCACTTCATTTTCTGGGAATACTAAACAAAAATCCTTTATATTTAAAAAAGTCAGAGGAAGCAAAAGACTTTTTTTCGGGTACCACGAAGATTGATACTATCTTTAAGACAACTTTTCTAATAAATTATTTCGAATTTTGGGCTGATGGATAAACCATCCCTTCGCTGTCAGGCACATTACGCAATACTTTAATTTGGATTAATAAACAATTTGGACTTTGCGTAAAGAGCCTTCCAGCCCGTCCCTGCCAGTCAATGGAAAGGCGGCTAAAGAACAAAAACTAGTTTAATTAATGATAGACCTAATTTGCCCTACAGCTAACTTGCTGGTACATGCAATAAGCTTCTCAAAATTGTTTCGCCAATAATCCTCAATAAAGCTTATTGCACGTACCAGCCAAAGAAAAACAATACCAAAATCTTATTTAAATTCAGTTTAAATTCAATAGATTTGATAAGCAATACAGAATTTACTAAAAAAGACAAGATATATCAATGACTTAGAGATCAATACATCGTTGGTTAAACTGTGACTGACGTGGCGAAGGCATATAAGGACTTGGCATTCCTTACATCCAAAATACTTAATAACGAGACACATTTGTTCTGTCTATCAGGATTAACAACTTACTCCAGGACAACTTCGTATCTGGATAAAGTAACTGCCCTGACAGCTAACACGGACGGTATAATTAATGGGCTCGTCATGGTTTTTGCAAACCCTGCTCCAATTATAGATCCCACCAAACTTGCACCCGGACACGCGCACCTGCTCGCAATAAAAATCCTGCATCGTGACAGATTTCTGGCTCCGATCAAAATTGTACCGCGACACTGCGCAAGTACCCATTTTGTAACATTTGTTACACCTTGACAGATTCGTTCCACTTATCAACTTTGTACCGCGACACGCCCGGCTTCGATAAAACTTGTACCCGGATGGCAAAAACCACGCCGTACCCTCCTTGCACCGTGACAGTTTTGTGGCTAAAGTACCTAGATCGTGACCGGTGCTTGCGTCGGGTAACGCCCACTAATCATACCGCCGGGCCGTTATGTGTAAGGGTGAGCGTATCCGGACACAAAAGAAATAGCTACCTTTAAGGAATCAATCCAATAAAATGACAGATTCGTGGTCAAAAATAGAAGTAGCTTTAATTGTCGCTGACTATTTTGATATGCTCATCAAAGAGCTAAACCGGATTCCGTATAAAAAAGCAGCCCATAGAAGACAAATACTACCCCTCCTTAATAACAGATCAGAAGGATCAATCGAGTTTAAGCACCAAAATATCAGCGCAATACTAATAAATCTTGGTAGACCATATATCACTGGATATTTACCACGCTATAATTACCAAAACCTATTGGAAGACGAAGTCATTGACTATCTTATACATCATTCTGAAATTGAGACCGATTTTCGACAGTTTGTTGAAAAGGAGATAATTAAGCCACAAACAAGACTTGACTTTGAAAGAATTATTGTAACACCTCCCGAAATAGTTACTGTGACAGAATCAAATTCATTATATCAACATAAACCACCTAAAATTAATTACTTAGAGAAAGAACAATCAAACAAAGCCCTCGGACTTTACGGAGAAGAAATAGTTATCGAGTATGAAAAATGGAATCTTCTGAGATTAGGAAAAGACAATCTTGCTGACAAAATTAAATGGATCTCAAAAGAGGAAGGCGATGGGGCTGGATTTGATATCCTATCCAAAAACCTAAATGGAACAGATAAATACATTGAAGTAAAGACGACAAGACTTGGTAAGGAAACACCCTTTTTCTTTTCATCAAATGAACTCCAGTTTTCAATAAAAAGGGCTTCAGATTATCATCTTTACAGGCTATTTAACGCTGAAAATGACGCTAAATTATTTCAAAAAAATGGTTCCTTAAATAGTATCTGCAAATCCGTCCCGACAATGTTTAAAGGCTATTTCTAAGGACTAAAACATTATAAAAAGACGGCTTAACCGGGACAATTTTTTAAACATCCCCTACACATAACACGGACAATATGGGTAAGTTGTTTGTCACACTTTTTGCTTTTGCTCCTGCACTCAAGACAAATTTGCAATGGCTCTTGCACCCGGACACGCGCATCTGCTCGCAATTTAAATACTGCATCGTGATAAATTTCTGGCTCCGGGATAGTTTGTACCGCGACACTGCGCCAGTGCTCGCAACCAACTTTGTAACCGGTGATAAATTCGCGGCTCCGATCAAACTTGTACCGCGACACTCGTATTGCTCAACCAACTTTGTACCATGACGGCAAAAAGTGCGCCATACCCTCCTTGCACCGTGACAGCTTTCTGGCTAATCCCGAGTACTCGGGACTGCCCGGATGCTGCGTCGGGTAACACAACCTCCCCATATTGCCGGGCCGTTAAGGGTAATTCGAGCCTGCATGACAATTCCTGAACCAAAGAGTCAATTTCTCAAAATACAATCAATATGAAACAAACTGGACATCTCATAATTCTTTTCTTGACTTTCTCTTTTTCAATTCTTTCATGCAATATTAATAAGTCTCCAAAAGAAGGTCGTGATAATACAATCGCGATTGAAAATCAAGATGTTGATCTTGCTAACCAATTTGACAAATATTTTAAAGATCCGAATCAAATAATACCATTTGCATTATACTTTAAAATGACCAACGAAAAGCTTGATACTACATTTTTCTCAAGCATCTTATCCAATGATAGAATTAAAAACGGAGACTGTATTTTTTATATCGTTCAGAGCCTCTGCAATTTTAAATTTAATTCAATTAAGACTATCGGGAAAGACAGAGCGGATGCGGAATATAGTTTGCAATTCTCATATAAGATCATTGATAGCACGAAAATCGATTTAATCAACGAAGAAGAAAGGTATAATGATGATTTTGAAACCGTTTTTGATACCATTATTAGGACTCCGTTAGAATTGAAATAATAAAAAAACTACCCTTAACACGGACAATATGGGTAAGTTGTATTGTCACAATTTTTGCAGATAGTGTCCTCAATTATAATACGTTATGGTTATTGCACCCGGACACGCGCATCTGCTCTCAACATTCATTCAAGTAAACCGTGACAGATTTCTGGCTTCGATTCAACATTTTACCGCGACACTGCGCCACTGGTTTTTAACAAATTAACAGTACCGTGACATGTTTTCAGCACTTAACCAGCATTGTACCGCGATCGCGCCAGAACCCATAAAAATTGTACCATGATGGCAAAAATTGCGCCA
>MWBK01000097.1 GCA_002069025.1 Bacteroidetes bacterium ADurb.Bin302
CTTATCATCAACGGCCTGTCTCAAAGAATACCGGTAGATAACATCATTAAAATATTCATCCTGAATATAGGCAGTACCAGTAAAGCCCATTGAGTATTTAAAATTGTATTCAGAACTAAGTAAAAACTCCTTCCACTTTTTTATATTCTTACTTTCATTATCACGGCCATCAACCGGATTGAAAATATGATGCGCTTCATCATTTAAAACCAAGGTGCGTGCTCCATTTCCTCCAAAACTATCTTTTATTGATGAACCAGTTCTTTCATAAACAGCATGAATATTTTCAATGCAAATATCACCCTCTTTTATAGTTACATCGGCTGTTTTTATTGAAGGATTTTTGATTTTACTACTTTCCGGTATTGATTTTAGTAATGCAGGGTCTTCGGTAAGTTTTCTAAATTTTTCCAACAAGCCATCTTCGATAGTAAGTGATGGACAAAGAACAAGAACTCTATCAACAATGCCTAACCCAAGCATTATTTGAGCAATACCATAAATCACATAACTTTTACCTGTACCTGTAGCTAAATCTATTGTTGCTGACATTTTATCCTTTAACTGCAACTTGCTATGATACTCTTCAATGCTATTGTAACGAGATTTTAGTTCAACCATTTTAGGATTCAGCCAATTCTCTTGAATCAAATCATGTATTGAATTATATAAACCAGAAGCCATGAAAACTATTGATTTAGTAATAGCCTCTTTCTGATATTGGCGATTGCTGCATAATAAATCTAAAAATCTGTCCCATTCCGCAATGTTGAGCATTGCAGGATTGTAGTTATTTGAAACTTGTAGAACAAGATCAGCAGTCTTGTATGTTTTTATTTCCTGTACCATTATTTCAACTTAAATTCTTCTTTAAATTCATTTCCGTATATGTCCACATAGACAAGCATTAGCTTATTGCCACATTCTTTCTTTAAGATTGGTGGTATTACAATTTGAGTTAAGTGTTTAAGACCATCTTTGATATTCTCAACGATTTCATTTTCATCTGCTTTCTTTTTCTTTTTTGGTAAAAGGTCTTCAGCAAAGTAAGATATATCCATATCAAAAGTTTCACCATCAAAATTTTTGTCTATCAAAATCATGGCTAAGCTTTCAAAATTTTGCATATCCCTGTTTGTATCTTCTTCGCTGAAATCAGAAAGGAACTTACTTATAGTTATATGGTATTCACCCGATTTTTCTTTTAGTTCACTTTTTACTTCTGGTTGTCTAATAAAATGGAACCCGATAGCATCTTCCAAGTCGTTCACATTGCTTTTGCTCTGCGGTTGTCTGAATTTTTTGAACTGAACCTTGTGCAATTCTCGAATAATGTGGTAAGGAACTTTAAGAAAATAATAACGTACTTTTTCTATTTCGTAATAATCACTTATAAAATCTACATAACTGGCAGGTGCAATAATATAAACTCTTTTCCCTGCTTTGTTTCCAATATGCCCATGAAGATTGTGTAAAAAATCTTCATCAACCGAGCTGTTTTTGAATTTCCAGTATTGCCAAACTATTACATTATAACCATCTTTTTTCTCACCATCAATCTGAATACCACTTATAGTTTTCTTCTTTGGTTCCACTTCGAAAAGATTCATTACAAATTCGGAATACTCCTTTTGTTTTAAATCAAATATCTTAGCTAAATCGTAATGTCCTGTGTTAATAGTTATGAAGCTTTTTGAACTCCTACCGAATAAAACATTTGGATTTTCAATAGATTTGCTACTTTCAATATTAAGCAATCGCTTTTGAATTGTATAAAAGGCAAGTTTGCCAATGTCACATGTAATCCATTTCCGATTTAATTTTTCTGCAACTGCAGCTGTAGTACCTGAACCTCCGAAAAAATCTAACACTATATCACCTTCTTTTGTTGCAGTTTTAATTATCCTTTCAAGGAGTGGTTCCGAATTTTCAGTTGGATAACCTGTTAATTGGTCATATCCTGATATATCAGTCCAATTTGCATCAATAGTTTTGTCATCGTCAAATCTAAAACTTGGGACATAGTCAACAGGTATCTTTTTACCGTTTTTTTCAACTTTTACTATTCCTGAACTTAAACCTTTTTGACTTTTAGCCAAATACATGACGCCTTTCTGATACATGACATCAATCTTTGGTTGTATGAATTTCCAATGAGTGTTTGGAGGTGGAAGTAAAGTTACTTTATTCCCCTGTGGATCGAGAAAAACACGTTCTGGCGGATTTCGTTCACCCTTCATTAGCATATTAGTTCCTTTGGCTTCTCCCTTATATCTTGCTCTTTTGAATCCAAAAAATTGATAGTTATCTGTTTTTGAATAAATATAAACCGTATCGGTGGCTGTACTGTATTTCTTTGAGCCGCCCAATCTCTGTTTACCTCTATTGACAAGAATTTCATTTATAAAATTAGATTTACCGAAAACCTCATCAAGAACAATTTTAATATAATGACCAAAGTTGTAACCTTGCCTAACCATAATAAGACCATCATCATCTAATATTTCTTTGGCGATAATAATTCTTCTTCGAATAAACTCTACGAACTCGGCACCTTTGCTTTTAGCAGTGTAACCTTTCTGTCCTCGGTTTCCTTCATATTCATCACCAGTTCCAAAAGGAGGGTCAATATAGATTAGTTTAATCTTCCCTTTAATCTTATCTTTAATCAAAGAGTCTTTGTTTTCATAAATGGTTTTTAAAAACTGTAAATTATCGCCAAATGCAATTATATTCTTCCAACCAT
>MWBK01000098.1 GCA_002069025.1 Bacteroidetes bacterium ADurb.Bin302
TTTCCCAAGTATCAAGTCGAAGCATTCTTCTAAATCCACTACGATATAAATCTATCGCCCTTTTAACTAAGGGTTTTTCATTGGCACTCTCAATTGTATCTTCTTCTCTTAATTCAAGTGCAAATAAGCTAAAGGCTGTGAGCAAATCAATACTAGCATTTTCAACCATGTTGATTCTTAAATTATCACATGCACCTCGAAGATGTTTGGCATTATCAATCTGCCCACCTAAACCGTCAGGTGGATTATCAATGTAATTGATGTATTTCCTAACTATTTGACAGTTTTCCTTTCTCCCATTTTCAGTATCAGCAGGTAAGTAATCAGTGCGAGCATATTTTGATGTAAAATATCTAATCATTCTGTCTCGGAACTCTTGCTCACCATTGGAAAGAAATACACCGCATAATTCTTGCATATAGTCAATTGACCTTTTACGTTTATTCGAAATTTCACTTTCAATAAAGTCAATCAGCACATACAATACACGTTTTAAAATTGAATCTTCATCTATCTTATTAACTTTTGACAACCACTTTTTAGTTGTGTCTAAACCTAAATAACGTCTTAAATAATTATTGAAATTTGTTGTGTATTCTTTCTCAGTTTTTGCCTTAAACCGAACCTCTATAAAGCCACCAACATAATCAATAACATAATCATCAATTATTCCAACAATATTCATTCGATAGATAGCTCTTTGGGTATCGGCTGAATTTCTGATTCGTGAATAGTTTTCTTTTAAAAAAGCTATTGTCTCATCATTCGGGTTAAAAGTTCGCTGTTCAATTCCATATTTGTTTATTTGAAAACGGTAATAGTGATATTTAAGATTGTCCACAAAATCGTTTTCATCGGTACTAAAATTATATCCAGCACGTATTATAACTTCTTCGAAATCTTCATAACCGATACTTGTAATAACCTCGTTCATTTTAGAGATTATTCCATTTGTAAATCCAATTTTAAGTTTGTATGTCTGACTTTGACCACTTTCAATTAAAGATTTTATACCATCAGATGATTTTGTTTGTAGCCAACTAAGAATATCCTCAGATTCGGATTCTTTTTTTATTGTTTCTCGAATGTAGTTTAAGATTTGGTCAGCTTCATCCTTTTCAATATTTTCTCTCCAATTGTCATAATTTCGCAAATCTGAATGATTTAGGTCTAATTTGCCAATTCTAATATTTTTACCATAAGGCCCAAAAACATTTAGATAACGATTATTCCAAAGGCTGATTTTACTTACAATTGGATATTTATCTTTTACAATTCTTGTTACAACATTAGAAAAGAAGCCATCTTCATATTGAACTTCCTCCAACAATTCGTTTATTATTGATTTTTCACGTTCAATGCCTTTAAATGCATTTTTGTAAAAATCATAATTTGTATAAATGTCATCTGGATGATATAGAATTGAACATATTGATGGATTTCCATCACGACCAGCCCTGCCAGCTTCTTGGTAAAAACTCTCAACTGAATTTGGAAATGAATAGTGTATAGAATATCTAATATTCGATTTATCAATTCCCATTCCGAAAGCCTTAGTCGCAATCATCAAATTAGATTCATTTCTTAAGAATGATTCCTGATTTTTTACAGACAGCTCAGCTTCTGTTTCAACATTCTCATCTTTTATTGAATCGTCACTTCCTCCTCCAAAAAAAGTAGTTGTCTTTAAAAAATCTAGGTTTGTTAACTCCTCTCGTACTGAAAGCACACCATTGGGCAATTTATTTGATTTGGTTGGACAGAAAATTACTCCCGCATTTTTATATTCTCCATTTTCAACATCATAAAAAGAATCATTAGGATTTAAGTAACCATAGTTTTTTTCAAATACTTTTATTTTTTGAGGAAGAGAGGAAAGAAAAGCTCTTAACATAGGATATTTGACACTACCCATAAGTCTTTCTCGTTCCCAATATTCGAGGTTTTTATCAATCTCACAAGTGATTGGGATAATATTAAAGTTCAACTCTTTTCTATCTATTGCTTCTGCAGGTAAACTAATTATTGCATCCTCTTTCAAGTCAAGTTCTCTTTGAACATCTGCTAAAACATCAAATGAGGCGGTTGCAGTTAAACCGAAGACAGAAATATTTCGGTCTTTTGACGAACAAAACCTTTTTAGATTTTGTGCCAAATTCAAATATACTTGCCTAAAATCATGCCCCCATTCTGAAACGCAATGCGCTTCATCTATTACTGCATAACTAAAAAAAACGTTTTGATTTTTGCAATTTTGAAGCGCCGTTCTGAATTTTTCAATCTGAAATCTTTCGGGAGAAACAAAAATGATATGAACCTCGCCATTAATCAGTTTATCTGTATTCGCTTCTCGTTCATCCTTTGTATTAAACGAGTTAATAAATGCTGTTTTTGAAATACCATTTTCTATGAGTTTATCAAATTGGTCTTTCATCAATGAATTAATTGGGTCTACCACAATAGTAACCCCAGGTTGCAGAAGTGCACATAATTGAAATGTTAGCGATTTACCACCACCCGTTGGTAAAAGACCAATAACATCCAAACCTATTAATGCTCTATTAATTATTGCTTCTTGTCCAGCTCGAAATTTCGATTTTCGAAATAGATTATTGAGCAGATAAAGCAATCCATTTTTCTGTTTTGTAGTAATATATTCAAAATGCTGTATATACTTACCGTCTTTTTCTTCTTCATTAACTTTCCCAAGTTTTCGATAGCTAACAATTCTGTCTGTCAATACTTGGCTAAATGTATTCTTACTGACTTCCTTCGATTGTTGAAAGCAAACAGTATTTTCAATTTCTTTATTAACAGATATTGTAATTGAATTATTCCCTGAATTAGCTTCTAATGTTGATATTTTTATCTCCCGCTTATCAGTTAAATCATTAATTACGGTAATTAGGTCATTTAAGTCTTCAATTATTAACCTCTCAATTTCCTTATCAATACCAATAATTCCAAATGAAGAACTTTGTTCATTCTGCATTAAAAGGACTATTAAAGTCCTTTGTAGTTGATTTACAAGAATTAAATCTTTCAGGCACTTATAAAGTCGTAAAATCTTGGTTCCTTTCGCAATAATGTCTTTTTCTTCGTACTCCAGAAAATTTTGCAACAAATCTTTTACGTCTTTGCTATTTAATTCGGTAAATAATTTGAATTTAATCTCAGTTGAATCTGTTGAATAACCTTTATATTCATCGTTAAAGTATTTTCTTAAAACAAAATCTCCAATCTTAATGCTTGCTCTTGTTGCACTACCTCTTGTAATTATATTCCAAATAACCTTTAATAAAGGGTTTACACTCTCAAACTGTATAAACTCTTGACAGTTTTTCAATTCAAATCCAATAACTTGTTCATAGAATGAATTAACTGTTTTAATATCAGTATGCCTTATTAAAATCTTATTGATTTCATCTATGTAATATCCGCCCTTTAGCTTTATCATATTACTGTCATTCTTTGGTGCGTTGGCAAGAAAACAGCTCTTTTGCAAACTTTGGTTGTGTGTCGGCTTGTGTAGTTTGCAAATGTGCTGTTTTGTGCGTGGGCAGTATTTTTTTCGTTTTCTTTTCCTGTCATTTAAGTATCAAATTGTCTGCGGTGTCGTTTTTTACACTTGGCGGTAACGGTTGCGTGTATGAAACGTTTGGCATTTCGAAGCGATTTCCTATCAAGTTACAACTACTCTTGATACGAGCTG
>MWBK01000099.1 GCA_002069025.1 Bacteroidetes bacterium ADurb.Bin302
GGTCACTCTCGCCCCATCCATGGGGCTCGCCCCCTTACGCTGCTTCGCCTTCGCAGGGTGTTCCTGCCATGCTCCGTCAACAACTCCTGAATATTTATACATCCAAATAGGTTTTTTTGGGTAACAGCGGACATTTTTGGTGTGTTGCTTCATTCGTCCCCTTATCCCTGTCCATCCGCCCCACGAAACCAAATACAAATCGGCCTTTAAGTATGGGATATTCTTCAATGACAGCAGCCTTATATGTTTCTTTCTTCGACTTGTCAAACACCTTGAAATCTACCCCGATTGTTCCTCCTGCACCAATTATTACGGCTTTCTTCTTTGGATAATGTCTTTCGGAAACAGCAAACAACAGGTTCTTTTGGCTTGCCGGTCGTATGTGGGTTGACAATTTACAAGTCAGAACTTCCAATGCTTTGAAAAACTTCCGCTTCATGCCCTCAAATCCCACATAGCGGATTCCCCATTGACAATAAACCCTGAGGGGACAACCAACCATGAATGCAGCTATAGAAGCATATAACGATGCGTTGGGAGTAGCATATTGGATATAATCGAATCGTTCAAGGCGGAATATCTTGTAAAACGCCCAAATGGATTTGAGCATCTCTATTGGATTTGTTCCACGGGACATTTGCAAGTTGATGCAATGGAATTCATTCTTATGTTTATTGAAGAAGTCCTCACTCATCGAAGAAATAAGCGTTATATCATACCCCTCGTCTTTCAATTTACGCATGGCATCTACCACAAATGAAGAAAGAGTGATATCAACAGTGGTAATGGCACAAAGTTTTTTCATCGCTTAACAACTTTATAAGGCTTAAACATCAAAATGTCTATGGATTGCAAGATAATAATGGCCTACATTCTTGGAGGAAATCAATATTTTCCTGTTCTGTAAGTTCTTTCCCCCTATGCGATAATATTTGTTCGATAGACAAGAATCTAAATCGAATACTTTGAACCAAATATTTAATGCTTAATTCTATCACTCCACGGAATTTATTTTTTTTTGCATTATCAGAAAGTCGTATCTTATATGAGTTTAAAATTTTTTGCTTTGTAACAGAGTCAAATTCAGAGTAATAGTATAATATATTAGGGTCTAAATAATATGTTCCACCTTTAAGGTAACGTACTAAAAAATCAGCATCTTCACCAGACTTTAGGAAGCCGTTATACTTAAACAATTTGGCGCGTTGAGTAATTAGCATTGATGAAGCATGAATTGGAGGTTTCTCACCGCTATAATTAACGATTTTGACAATTTCTGCTCCACGGCGACGCCTTAAATCTGTGTTCGTACCAAATGAACAAATCGCAGAACTAACTAAAATTATATTTGGGTTGTTTTCCATAATCTTAACTTGCATTTCTATCTTATTTCGTTTGTAAAGATCATCAGCATCTAACATTGCTAGATACTTTCCATTAGCAAGTTCAAGTGCCTTTTGTCGTGCAAAAGGTCTGCCTAGATTTTCCTTAAAATGAACAACACGAAAACGAATGTCCTGTAGAGAATCTAAATACTCAGAAGTGCCATCAGTAGAACCGTCATCTACAATTATACATTCCCAGTTTGAATATGTCTGAGCAAGCAAAGAGGCTATTGAAGCGTGAATCAATTTCAGCCCATTAAATACAGGCATCATTATTGTAACGAGTGGTCCTTTATTTTTTTCGCTCATATCAGTGAATTAAAGAATAAGTAAAATATGACAAAATAATTTATCTTTCTGTTCGTCCTTAGCGAATCATTCAAAATGAAAGGATACGCCATTAGTAAAGGAAGTAAAAACCAAGATAAATACGCAAAACGATTATTGAAAGGCAACCTTGCTGTGAATAGCCACGCTGTATTGCAGAGAACATATATATTAAACAAGCGAGTATACAGGCTATCTTCAATCTCATTTTTTACGATTGTAATCCATCCGAGATAGATTGGAACTGCACTATATATTAAGAAATCCCATCTAAAACCCGTATGTGAGAATTTTATCCTGCCAGCGCCCTCCATTGTGTTAAAATCTTGATTAAAGTAATTGGCTCTCTTATCACCTAACATATCGGACAGCCATCCCATATCACCAAACGAACCCGATATAAAATATGCAATGAATATGCAAATTCCCCATACATATATATATTTCCGCGTGTTGCTATAATATGCCGTGATGATATAAGCAAATATTGGTAATAATACAGACTTATGCAAAGAAACTGCGACTATAAACAGTATTATTTGAACAATTCGTGCTGGACAGATAAACGCATACATGACTATGGCACATGCAGCACCGTTTCTCATTCCATTGAACCCATAAGAAAAAAAAGAGAATGCGACTATTATTAGTACAAATGCGAAAGCACGGTTTTCATTAAATAATTTCTTACAAACCACATATTGGAGTATTGTATATATGGCAGCAAAACAAAGAAACCATAGTCTTAAATCAAAGCTTTTAAACAGTTGAATAGATAGCATAAATCCTGGATCTGAATCATATTTTTTAGGAATTACACCTGTATCTTGTGCTGTTCTAAAAGATCTTGCATAATTGAGTGTATCACCAAAATATTGCCACACCTCTGGTCTAAAGGTTATAAACAGAATAATTATAAGGCAACAAATTGGCGCTAATTGTTTATTCAGCAAGTAGGACTGCTTATTTTGTTGAAAAACATACAGTAACGTAAAAAGCACAATTATAGTATCGTATGCAAATAAATACCATCGTGCAAATTCCAAACTTGCAGGAATTCCCATATTTTTGAAAATAGGCTGTTTAGACTATAAAAAGTTGTCAATGACACCTTAATATGTTTTGATAAACGCAAATAATTTTTCCATGTATTCTGCCCAACTGCATTCCTTCAATACTCGCAATCGTGCTACGGCTCCTTGACTTTGAGCGTATTCCTTGTCGTCTATGAGCTTTTTTAGTAAAGTCATTAATTTTGATGATGAATCTTGCTCAATCAACCACCCTCCATTCCCATCGGAAATAGCACTAGGAATACCCCCTGCGTTTGTTCCTATGGTTGCTGTTCCACATGCTTGTGCCTCGACAAAAACTAATCCAAAACCTTCTACATGGTGATTATTAGGCTCTTCGCGAGTACACAAGATAAAAATATCGTTTGAGGAATAGAAATCACATAACTCTTGTTCTGGAACAAAACCTTTAAACTGAACTATACTATTTAAATTGAGCATTTCAGTGAGTTGCTTTAGCTCCTCTAAGTAAGGCCCTTTTCCTCCAATAGTTAAATTTATTCTCGATTGGTATGTTTTAGGCAAAGAGGCGATTGTTTTAAGAACAAAATCATGACCTTTAAATTTCTCAATACGAGAAATTGTACATACCCGCAAAATGTTGTCGGTTGTGTTTTTTGTTTTTGTCGGGTGAAACAACTTTGAATCTACAGGCAAAGCAATTGTTGTACTTCGTATGTTCTTGTCAAGCGAACTTATAAGTCGCTCTGTGTATTGACTGTTTGCTATTGCTCCCTTACAATGATTTAATACCCACTTACGGTAAACAGGTTTTATATGCTTTTTAAAAAAGCCTTTCCCCGACATCAATTCAGCTCCATGACATAAAATATACGTGTCCCTTCCGCTTAATAAAGACAAGAAACCTGCAGGATGCCAAGTATCGCATAATACTATATCATCATTTGTCGTGTTGTTTCTCAAGAATTTTAGGATTCTCCACTCTAAAATTCCTCTCTTTCCAGAAATACGAACGACGTTATCGCTATCAGAATGGTCACTTCTTACATTTGTCACCACTAAATAGGGATAAGAACGTCCCTTTAATTCTCTAACAATTCCTCCACACAATCTTGCAATACCACCATTATTGGGAGGATAGTCATAGCTCAATAAAACCAATCGTTTCATTTTATGCTGAATTTAAGTAGTAAATATATCGGCTGCAAATACCTGAAACAAAGCATTCTTAAGATTCGTGTAATCCCATTTTTGTTTTTTTGAAGCCCATGATAAAAAAATGGAGTTTCTTTTAGTAATTCCCTGTAGCAATTTCTTTTAGGGTGAAGGCAAAAACGAAACCAAGGTCGTCCTACGAAGAATGAGGTAAAATGCAATATTGTTGGGCTATTTTTTGCTTGTTCTACCTCTTCTTTTGAGTAGAATTTATCAATACAATGGAATTTTAAAAGGTCTTCATATCTGTGTATAGCATATATAGGCGATTGAACATTATATATGAGAGGGAGCAACTGATGATTACGCAAAACTCCGTTTATAACGCCTTGGTCTAAATGTGGAACTTTCGCATTGAATTTCTTGATAAAATCCAAGAAACGAATTGTGATACTAGTTTCGCGCCACTTCTTTAGATTAATCAGAAGCACACCGGCATTTATATATGAATCTTCTTTATTTAATCCGATTTGAATTTTCATTTCCGGGTACATCGTATCTTCAACTCCACATATCATGCTATCACCCATAGGAAAATCCTGCAACGATGAAATATCACGCACTATTAATGTGTCGCAATCTAAATACAAGACCTTATCGATATTCTTCGGTAAAATCTCTGCGAGAAATAACCTTGAATAAGTGCTGATTGTCAAATTGGCAATAGCTATCCCTATTGGAAGAGTGTTGAAGAAACTGCTTATCTCAATAACATTATATACTATCCCAATGCTATCCAACATTTTCCTTAGTTTGCCCTCAACATGAGTGGAAAGATTGTTCCCAAGTATATAAAACTCATACAAAGATATGTCTTGTGCTGTTTTATATATACTTAATATGGATACTGCTACGTGTTGAGCATAATTATCATCTGTAGCATATACTATGGACAGTTTACTCATGTGCTAATTGGTTTTAATTACACGACCTGGATTCCCAACAATTATGGCTCCATCTGAAACGTTCTTCACAACAACTGCACCTGCTCCTATTGTGACACTATTCCCGATTACAATATCGCCAATGATAATTGCGCCAGCTCCGATATATACATTGTCGCCTATTGTCGGGCGCATATTCTCATCGTCATTCTTATTTCCTATTGTTATATTGTTTTTTATATGGCATCCCACCCCTATATGCTTGGCATTCAGTATTGTAGAAAATGGATGGCTCCAAGTGATTCCTCCTGCAATTTTAGTAGCATAAGGAATGTGAAAGCCCTTGTCCTTAAAGATGTACAAATACCTGATTTTTGTGTTCCTACATCTGTATTTGACTAACTGGTGAAAATAAGCATCCGTCCCAAGAAGATACAAGAACTTAACGAGAACTGGCATCTTGCAAATTGATTTCAAGCGAGCCGTTTGCGCGTTTATGTCCTCATTCAATTCGTTTCTTTCGCCACACACAAGATATAGCAATATATACGGAATGTATATAACACTTCGCAATAGTCTGGACAATTCCAATATCGACAAGTTCATTTTCTATTAATTTGGATAATTCGTGTCAATAACTCTATGCAGATGCTGCGATATTGATAAATGCAAACAGCCAAATAGCAGACCTCTATTATTATAGTGAAACCAATGCCAATTGATATGCCATAATATTCCGTTATGGCATATATTGCTGCGAGTGACAATATTATTGTCAACACAGGCAATAACAAGTGCCGCAGGTAATCACCGAGCTCAACGGCAGTGTATTTCCATGAAACAAGTATTCTGGTAATGTACGACCAGAATACGGCTATCATATCCATCACATAGACAACTGTGAGTTCCATGCTCATTTTGAGAAATAATATAGAAATGGGAATAACGCTGATATTTATGATAAAGATGGAGATTTGCAGCATCTTAATCTTCCCCGATGCGTTAATCAGGTTAATCAATGGACTGGAAAGTGCATCAAAAAGTCCCATTGTCAATACTATGATAGTGAATTGCGAAGTGTAATTAGGCACGTTCTCGCCCAACCACAGATGCAATATGGAATCAATATTAAACACTATTGGAATAATCATAAGCATCATTATGTGGAAAGACAGGAAGCTGAAATTGTACAGGTCCCTTATATTTTTATTTTGGTTCTCGACGACAGTGTTTTTAAGCTGATACGATGAGAATGCTGTTTGGAAATTTGATGCGAAACTATACACAGCATAATACACTTGCTGACTAATAGCACGTGCCGCATTAACCACTGCTCCTCCAAATATATTTAATATGAAATTTAATGATTGAGCTTTTACTATATGCGACATACTGCCAATAATACTTAGCGATGAAAAACCAAATAATTTCTTTAGCGTCATTCTGCACCCATTAAACGAGGGCGTGATTTCTTTAAACTTGATGCGACAATAACCAATATAAAGTAATAGATAGATGGCGTTTACAACTAATACCAACCATGCATACGCTTCGAGTTTGTCACCATTTACTAATAACAATAAATATACAATTCCGAGTTTTGACACAACCTCAACTATACACAAATATGCGTATGCAGTCATTCTCTCATAAGATATTATTATTGCATTAAAAATGGACTTGACTAAGTTAAAGGCGAAACTTATAATACTTGTTTGAAAGACAATGTTCGCGCAGCTTAACCGATTAGGCTCTATAACTAAATGATTTTTTATGAACCATAAACCAGCCGTTTCGCTTAATGCTATTACTATGCTTACTATGCCAGTCATCAGTATTAGGCTCGCACCCAATATTTTTCTTTGTTCGGTTACATTGTTTACAGCTATTTCCATGCAAAAGAATCGTTGGAAAGTCACAGTCAATGATTGACTTAGAAAACCTAACATAGCAACTACACCTCCAACGACATTGTATATGCCGAAATCCTCAACGCCTAATATCTCTAATATTATACGTGAGGTATATAGCGATACCAATAAGGTTACGGCCATTCTAATATATAGAATGAACGTATTCCTATACACTCGTTTAGATGAGTTATTCACAACTAATTTGCTTGATTACTTTTGCGGGGATTCCTGCTGCAATGCAATTGGCAGGAACATCTTTGGTGACTATGGCACCTGCTGCTATGATTGAATTATCTCCGATATGCACCCCATGATGGATTCTTGCTCCTTCACCAACCCATACATTTTCTCCAATTATTACAGGTGAATGTGCTGAATGTTTCCACAGACGCATATCTCCATTCAAAGCATCTTCTTTCATTTTACGCCTGAAAACTGGGTCTATGGGATGATTTCCATTATCACTCACAACAACCCGGTCGGCGATGGCCGTGTAATCACCAATGACTACATTATCCACGCAGCGAATAATAGAACCTAATCCTAAACGCGTATATGACCCCATTATTACTTTCCCACCATGTTGCGACTGGATGGTGCCGTACAAAGTGACATATTCGCCCAATATTATATTTCCCTTAGTAGAGCCATCGGAAAGTAAAATTTGACAAGCTTTGTTGAAATTATACCTTTTCCCTTTTAATATTGCAGACTTACTAATCCGTCGCCAGCTTCTTTTTTTTTCAATTTTCAGCTTCAGTTTGCTAAGCCTTAAATGAAATTTTGATATAATTGACATGTTAGTTTTATTAGAATTTGTATTATGTAATTTTGTTAGAATATAATAATATAATATTATCAATTAGTAAGTTCAATGATTTGAACCCATGATTCTTCTTAACCACAGAGGGCGGATTGATTGCCGATAGGCATTTTATCCAGCCTCTGTGGTTAGTTATTCCTTCGTAACACGATTTTCAATGTTTTCAACCGATGTAAATCCGTACCTGTATATTCATACATTCCTGCTTTTTGCAACTTTTGGGCTTTCTTTTGGACATCTCTGCCATAGATGCCGTATAGTGAAAATAGGTTAAGTTGGAACTTTACACCCATGTATTTCAACTGTTTGTAGTCATCATCGTCCATATAGAGGTAGCGTTCGGGATGTGCTAATACAGGGTAATAGCCTTTTGTTTTTATCTTCATCAGGATGACGTGCAGACTCATCGGGGGATTAAAGTAGCTTGTTTCTATCAACAGGTGATTGCCGTCTTCGCCCAATGGTAGCAGGTCATTCTGTTCCAAGCGTTCCTCAAACAGTTTATCTATCATGTTCTCGGAGGCGAGGTGCAGGGTTACGTTGCCGCTATATATGGCTTGCAGTTCGGCAAAGCGGTTTCGGAGATGTGCTGTTGTGTTGGGGATGTCCTCCATAATGTGTGAGGTAAGCCATACTTCTTTTATTCCCAAATGTTCGTATTTAGCAAGGATATGCAGGGTTTCGTCCATCGTCTGAACACCATCGTCCACGCCGGGCAGGATATGACTATGCCAGTCCGTGAAACCATGGAAGAATCCACTTTTTTCCAACGATAATTTCTTTCGGAATTGCCACATGATTTTCTACACCCTTAATCACTAATACTTTATACCTATTTCCCATAGTAGCTTTTGCTGCCGTAGTCGTAGTGGTAACCGTAGCGGTAGCCGTAGCGGGAGTTGCCGCCGTCGGTGCCGTTTAGCACCAGTGCCATGTTCTTGAAGCGGTGTTCGTCGTACATGCGTTGCAGCTCTGGGAGCATGTCGCGTTCGAGCAGGCCGGCGCGGACGACGAATACGGTGCGGTCGGCCAGTTTCTCGATGATTTGCGTGTCGGCCACGATGTCGATTGGCGGGCAGTCGATGAAGATGTAGTCGTAGTTGCCGCGCAACCGCTCAATCGCTTCCTTGAACATCGGTTCGGCCAGCAGCTCGGTGGGGTTGGGCGGGATTGTGCCCGCTGGCAGCAGGAAGAAGCCCGGGATGTCGGGGTTTTCCTGTATCAAGCCGTCCAAGTTGTTTTCCCGTTTGCCGAGGTAGTCGCTCAGTCCTTTGTGGCGCGAGCCCAAGTATGCCGATGCCGAGCCGTGGCGCAGGTCGCCGTCGATGACCAGGATGCGCTTGCCTTTCAATGCGAAAACGGCCGCCGTGTTCATCGCCAGGAAAGTCTTGCCGCTGCCGGGGTTGAAGGATGTGAACAGCGTGACGCCCGCCTTGCCGCCGGTCTTGGCATCGAGCATGAACTCAAGGTTGGTGCGCAGCACTCGGAACGCCTCGTTGACAATATCCCTGTTCCCTTGCCTGATAACTATCTTTTTCGCATTATGGACTTTTTTCTTCCCCTTGCCACTGACGGCCAACGGAATTTCCCCGGCGAATGGTAGGGAGAGCGACTCCAAGTCCTTGCGCCCGCGCACCTTGGTATTCATGTTCTCGCGAATAAAGACGATGACCACCGGGATAAGCAAACCGAGGACTATCGCAACCAAGGCGATGTTCTTCTTGACCGGAGCGGTGGGTATCATGCTGCCCGACGGCGGCGTGATGACACGAGTGTTGTAGGCAGT
>MWBK01000100.1 GCA_002069025.1 Bacteroidetes bacterium ADurb.Bin302
ATCATTACCGCCGCTTGGGGTGGTGCGTTTATTATTATTATATACATTTTTAGTGCGATATGCTTTGAACATACATAATCTGTCGTCTGCAGCTTTTAACTCTTCAAAACTATTGGCATCAACTCCCAACCATATATCACAATTTTTGAAGTATTTTAATGCCACCTCAAAACTTATTGGTAAACTTGTAGATGTTGTATCGTCCGAAAATTTATAATTACCTCCTGCATCAAAAAATAACCTACCCATAAAACTATTACCTCCGGGCATATACCAGGTTCCTTTAAAAGATAGACCGGGTAGTATATTAGGTCGATTTTCTGTAACTTTTGCTAGTGATTTTAGATTGTCATAATTGAAGCAAACTTCATTAAAAATACTATCAGCAATATGTTCTTTGTTGTAAAATGCCGCAACAAATTTAATCCATTCAGCTCTTCCTAATATATGAAACTCCATCCACTCTACATTGTCAATAACCGGAATTTTTGCATCACGAATACGCTCTACATGATTATCTGTTTGGTTAAAAGTACTTACCATTACAGCTTCAGCTTGTATTAAAAGCGTTTTTTCGTAATTAATGGCAAATGCATCTCCTATATCTGTGCATTTATTTTCAGCACAACGTTTTAAAATTATGGGGTCGTATATACGCTCTTTTGTGCAGATGCCAATTACACTTTCAGATTCTTTTAATATACCTAAGAATCCTAAATGGCTACAAGAATTTACTGCTAGTTTTCGTATCGGAATCTTAATCTTATATCCATCACTAGGAGTTGTAATGGATGAGTCGTTAACCAAATAATACTTGTTTATGATTTTATTTTTGACCCATGGATTTATTACACTAACACATTTGTAATCAGGATAATAGTCGATTGAAAACCATTTTGCATATTTTAGAGTAGCGGAAGAGTCTGCGCTTGCATTCTCTAATATTTTAGTTTGTTTGTTTGATGAACATGCGGACAAACTTAATACAACTGTAATAATAGCAATAATACGAAATTTCATTTTGCAAAGGTAATCAAATCTTCATGAAAAATTTGTATTTTTGCCACTATGAAAATAATTATACTCGGTACAGCTCATCCATATAGAGGAGGTCTGGCAGCATTTAATAATTGTCTTGCAGAGCAATTTGTAAAGGAAGGTCATGATGTGACATTATATACATTTACTTTGCAGTATCCCTCATTGTTGTTTCCCGGTAAAACTCAGTATACTAACGATGAGGCGCCAAAAAATATTTCTATATTAAGACGCATTAACTCAATTAATCCATTCAATTGGATATCTGTTGGCAGAGAAATTAGAAAGCAAAAGCCCGATATTGTGATATTCGCATATTGGATGTCATTTATGGCTCCTTGTTACGGAGTTATAGCCCAAGTTATTAAAAAAGATCCGGCAATTAAGTGTATATCATTGGTGCATAATTTTATACCGCACGAACCATCTTTGTTAGATAAAATACTACCAAAATATTTTGTAAAAAAAATGGATGCTTTTGTTGCAATGTCTGAGTCTGTTGCAACAGATCTAACTAGGGCTGTATCATTTAATGTTCCTGTAAAAGTTACGCCACATCCCATATATAACCAGTATGGCAATTTAAAAGATAGAAATGAAGCATTGTCCCATTTACGATTGGATCATGATTTTAGATATGTTTTATTCTTCGGTTTTATTCGTCCTTATAAAGGATTAGACTTATTGTTAGAAGCGATGTCTGATTCAAGATTAAATAAATATTCGGTTAAATTAATTGTAGCAGGCGAATTTTATGGAAATCCTCAACCATATTATGATAGCGTAAAAAAAATGAATATTGTTGAAAAGGTCGAGTGGTTTAATAGATTTATACCTGATGCTGAGGTTTCAAACTTCTTTAGTGCCGGTGACATACTTGTTTTACCTTATAAATCGGCAACTCAAAGTGGAGTAACTCAAATAGCATATCATTTTGAAAAGCCTATGTTAGTAACTAAAGTAGGAGGTCTTTCAGATATGGTTCCGGAAGGAAAAGTTGGATATGTAGTTGAACCGAATCCTAGTTCTATTGCAGACGCATTGGTCGATTTCTTTGAATTTGGAGATGAAAATAGATTTAAAGAAGGACTAATTTCGGAGAAAGATAAATACTCTTGGAGCAAAATGACAAGAACAATAATATCAATTGAAATTTAATTGTTTTTTTATCATCAAACATTTGTGTAATTAAAAAAAAAGTATTTCCTTTGCACTCTCTTTTGAAGATATACAAAAAAAAGATACAGCGATGTCAAAAATTTGTCAAATTACCGGTAAAAAAGCCGCTATCGGCAACAATGTTTCCCACTCGAAGAGACGTACAAAACGTAAATTCGATATAAATCTTTTTACCAAGAAATTCTATTGGGTAGAACAAGATCAATGGATCAGCCTGAATATTTCAGCCAATGGTCTGCGTGTTATTAACAAGATGGGCTTGGACGCAGCTATTAAGCGTGCTGCTGAAAAAGGTTATCTATAATCGTAAAGTAGAGGAGATTAAGTCATGGCAAAAAAGTCAAAAGGAAATAGAGTACAAGTAATCTTAGAGTGTACAGAACACAAAGCAAGTGGAATGGCCGGTACATCACGTTATATTACGACTAAGAATCGTAAAAATACTACCGAACGCTTGGAGTTGATGAAATACAATCCCATCTTGAAAAAGATGACTCTGCACAAAGAAATTAAATAAGATATAAGATATGGCAAAGAAAACAGTTGCAACATTGCAAAAAGGCGAAGGACGTGCATATGCAAAAGTCATCAAAATGGTAAAATCGCCTAAAACGGGTGCTTATGTCTTCGAAGAAGAGATGGTACTTAATGAGAAAGTGAAAGACTATTTGGCAAAATAAATAGTATCTTTACATGATATTTTAAAAAACCTTTCGGGATTCCGAAAGGTTTTTTGTTTGCATTAAATGTAGTATCTTTGCGTGGATGAGGTGTTTGGGAAAAATAATCTTTATCGCGCATATTTATTAATACTAGTATTATGGGATTTTTCAGCTTTTTTAAAAAAAATACCCCCGAAGAAAAACGGGAAGTTCTTGATAATGGTCTTTCTAAAACCAAAGATAGCGTTTTTGACAAGTTGTCAAGAGCAATAGTAGGTAAATCAAAGGTAGATGATGAGGTTTTAGATAATTTGGAGGAGGCTCTTGTAACTTCAGATGTTGGAGTTGATACAACTTTACGAATTATTGAGAGAATTCAGTCACGTGTTGCAAGAGATAAATATGTAAACACTTCAGAACTTGACCATATATTAAGAGAAGAAATTATCGATTTATTAGCAGAAAATGATAATTCTGATTTTGCAGATATTGAATTTGACAGTTCTGAAAATCCTTATGTAATAATGGTTGTAGGAGTAAATGGAGTAGGTAAAACTACTACTATAGGTAAATTGGCATATCAATTTAAACAAGCAGGTAAAAAAGTATATTTAGGTGCTGCAGACACTTTTAGAGCTGCTGCTGTTGAGCAATTAGATATATGGGGCGAAAGGGTTGGAGTTCCGGTTATTAAACAAAAAATGGGTGCAGATCCTGCATCTGTTGCATTTGATACATTGTCATCTGCAAAAGCAAATCATGCAGATATTGTTATTATTGATACAGCAGGGCGTCTGCATAATAAAATCAATTTGATGAACGAGTTGACCAAAATACGTAATGTGATGCAAAAGGTTGTTCCGGATTCTCCTCACGAGGTTCTACTCGTATTAGATGGATCAACAGGACAGAATGCTTATGAACAGGCAAAACAATTCACAAAAGCTACTCAAATAAATGCTTTGGCCATAACAAAACTTGATGGAACGGCTAAAGGTGGTGTTGTAATAGGAATCTCAGATCAGTTTAAAATTCCTGTTAAATACATAGGTTTAGGAGAAAAAATGGAAGATTTACAGTTGTTTGATAAGAAAGCTTTTGTCGAATCACTTCTACGTAAAAAATAGTTTTATGCGCAAAAATCACATTGATATAATCAGTTTAGGTTGTTCAAAAAATTTGGTTGATAGTGAGGCTCTTATGCGTCAATTTGAGGCTGTAGGTTATACAGTTTCGCATGATCCTGAACATCCAAATGGCGATATTGCAATTATAAATACCTGCGGATTTATCGGAGATGCTAAAGAAGAAAGTATAAATATGATTCTTCGTTTTTGCCAACGTAAACAATCAGGTCAATTGGAACGTTTATATGTTATGGGTTGTTTGTCGCAACGTTATTTGGAAGAATTAAAAATAGAAATTCCTGAAGTAGATAAATTCTATGGAAAATTTGATTATAACGGAATAATAGCTGATATAGGCAAGGAGTATCGTCAGGATTTGAGGTTAGAGAGGCATCTTACTACACCAAAACATTATGCTTACCTTAAAATTTCAGAAGGCTGTAATAGGACATGTTCATATTGTGCAATACCCATAATTACAGGTAAATATAAAAGCCGTACAATTGAAGATATAGAACAAGAAGTTCGTTGGTTAGTTTCTAAAGGAGTTAAAGAATTTCAGGTCATAGCTCAAGATTTGACATATTATGGCTATGATATTTACAAGGATTATAAGATAGCCGACCTAATATCTCGTTTGTCTGATATTAAAGGAGTAGAGTGGTTACGCTTGCATTATGCTTATCCTACAAATTTCCCATATTCTTTATTGACTGTGATGCGCGAAAAAGATAATGTTTGTAATTATCTAGATATTGCACTACAACATATTTCAGATCCGATGCTTAAGAAGATGCGTCGAAGCATTACTTCTGATGAAACATACGACTTGCTTGCACGTATAAGGGAAGAAGTTCCGGGAATTTGTTTGCGCACAACATTAATGGTCGGACATCCGGGCGAAACAGAAGCAGATTTTAATCAATTGAAAGAGTTTGTGCAAAAGGTAAAATTCGATAGAATGGGCGCATTTAAGTATTCTGATGAAGAAAAGACCTATGCCAATTTACACTACAAAGACGATGTTCCACTTGATGTAAAGCAAGATCGTTTAGACGAATTGATGAATATTCAACAATCTATCTCGTTCGATTTGAATCAGTCTAAAATAGGGCAAGTTTGGAAGGTAATAATAGATCGCGAAGAAGGTGATTATTATGTTGCCAGATCGGAGTTTGATTCACCTGAAATAGATATGGAAATATTGATTCCAAAGGATGAAAACAGCCTTTCCATCGGAAATTTTTACAAAGTAAAAATAATTAGAGCTGAAGAATTTGATTTTTATGCTAAAATTCAGAAATAATTCATATATTTGCGCTTATAGACACTTCTTAAATCTAAGTATGTGAATAACAAAGAATTATTAGTAGAACTATCAAATCGTTTAGGAAAAACTCAAAAAGAGGTATCTGCTATGTTGGATGTAACAACAGATTGCATGGTTCGTTCCTTTACAGAAAATTCAAACCTTGTATTACAAGGTTTTGGGGCTTTTGAAGTACGTAAAAAAGCTGATCGTATTCTTGTTAATCCTACCACAAAACTTCAAATGATTGTACCTCCTAAGTTAGCGTTAATCTTTAAGGCAAGTAATACCTACAAGGATAAGATTAAAAATAAGGAACACAATGGAAAATAAAAAGATATCAATACAAGAGCTAACCGATATAATTGCGAAGGAATCTAATTCAACCAAAAAGTTTTCTGAAGATTTTATTCGCGAATTGGTTGATGTTATAGCAGAATATTTAGAGAAAGATGGAATTGTAAAGGTTAAAGGTCTTGGAACATTCAAATTATTGTGGATTGAAGATCGTAAGAGTGTAAATGTAACGACCGGAGAAACGATCATTTTACCGGCTCGCTATAAAGTCTCGTTCATACCTGAATCATCTGTAAAGCAATCAATCAATGCTCCATATTCGCATTTAGAAACTTTTGTGCCGGAGCCTCCTCAACATGTAGATAATAATGGCTATAAAAAAATCGCAGAAGAGCCAATAGAAATTTCTGTTGAACAATCAACAGAAAAATCTGAAGAACCTATTACAGAACCTGCAGCATCAAAACAAGATGTAAAAAATTCAGAATCATCTTCAAGGCCTGAGAAAAAACAAAAGCGTAATATAACATGGTTAATAATATTGATAGTATTATTGCTATTATGTGGTGCTACATTTTATTTTCAAGCAATGTGGGTGCCAATTGCGCGTACAAACATAGAAAAATGGTTTGGA
>MWBK01000101.1 GCA_002069025.1 Bacteroidetes bacterium ADurb.Bin302
AAGGTTGGGATTAAATTCGCAACTGATTATTAATGTAATAAGTCAAAATATATGGCTTCAAATAAAAAAAAGTTAGCCAGGAATTCTTTGGCATCTTTAGTTTACCAGGTCGTACTGGTTATAAGTGGACTGATACTCCCCAGATTTATTATGGAGTGTTATGGCTCACTTACATATGGTTTGGTGTCTTCGATATCACAATTCCTTGGGTTGATCACGCTATGTGAATTAGGTATTGGTGCTGTTATTCAAGCTTCTCTTTATAAACCTTTGGTTGAAGGAGACAATCAGTCTATTAGTAAAGTGTTTGTCTCGTCTCAAAGATTCTTCAATAAAATCACAATAGTTATTGTCGCATATATAGTTGTTTTATTATTTACATATCCGTTAATTGTTGATGATTCATTTGATTTTTTATTAACTGCGGGACTTATATTATCGATATCTATAACTTATATTTTTCAGTATCTATTTGGAATAACAAATCAGCTATTACTTGATGCTGATCAAGAAGTAAGTATCGAAGTCCTTCCTCAAATATTTGCAACTATTATAGCCACAATCGTTAGTATTATACTAATGAAATGTGGATGTTCGATAGTGCAGGTAAAAGCGGCAAGTGCATTGGTATATATTGTTAGACCTATTTATTTATCATGGTATGTAAAACGTCATTATCCTATAGATAGGTCAATCACATTTAAGGAGGAACCTATTAAACAGAAATGGAATGGAATTGCACAACACGTTGCTAATGTTGTTCTTCGAAATACGGGCACGATTGCATTAACTTTGTTCGCAAATTTGCAGTTTGTAGCGATATATGCTGTTTACTCTATGGTAATTAAAGCGTTTTCTCAAGCCATAGAATCCACCACTGTTAGTTTAACGTCATTTCTTGGTATTAAGATAGCGGAGTCAGATACACAAGAATCAAACAGAACTTTTGATTATGTGGAGTTCTTCTTTCATAATTTAATGACTGTTTTGTTCGTCTTGATTGCTATTCTTATAGTTCCTTTTATAAAAGTATATACAGCAGGCATTGAAGATGCTGACTACATTCAACCAGTTTTTGCCGTGTTGATGGTATCGGGATACTATGTATACAATTTAAGAACTCCATATCATGTCATAATTAAGGCCGCAGGACATTTTAAGCAGACTCAACAAAGTGCAATCATTGAGGCTTCAATTAACATAATTATAACATTGGTGTTTATCAAGTTTTTCCCTTTGATTGCTGTTACGATAGGTTTTTTGTGCGCGATGCTATATAGAACAGTTTATTATATTTGGTATCTGAAACGTAATATTCTCTTCCGCGAAGCATCAATATTTTTAAAATATTGCCTGACCGATGTAATCCTGATAGTTGTTATCATAGCTTTATCACTTTTATTTTCTTCTGTGAATGTTGATAACTATTTTACCTGGTTTATATATGCATTAGAACTGACCTTGTCTTCTATTATGGTCGATGTTATATTTTGTTTTTTGTTTTTTAGGTCATATACTAAAAAGGCAATATCAATTATAAGAAAGAAAGTATTAAAAAATGAATAAGGTATTTTTTACATGTAATAGACTTGGATATGGAGGAGCAGAAAGGGTAATTTGTTCCTTATGTAACGAAATGGCAAATTATGATATTAAAAGCTCTATAGTTTGCCTGGATGTGATAGACGGCTTTCATTACAAGTTAAATAACAACGTAACAGTAGTTGAACTTAATAAGAGTGTAGGAAAAAGATCTTCGTGGTTTTCAAGAAAATTATGGGGTTTTATTTATTTAGCGCGTCTTTTTTCTTTATTCAAAAAAGAACGCCCTGATATAGTATGCTCTTTTTACTCTAAACAGAATTGTTATAGTATCTTATGCGCAAAACTATTACGTATTCCAGTTGTTTGTTCAGAGAGGGATAGTCTTTTTTTAAATGACGGGAAAGTAAATCACTTGCTAAGATCTATTTTTTATAAATATGCAGACGGGTTTATTCATCAGACAAAATGGTCAAAAGAGTATTTAGAATATCATTATAAAACAAACAAAGACTCAATAGTATTATCTAATCCTCTATGGATAAAATCATTTCCAGAAAGAAAACCATTAGCCGGATACATAATTGCTGTGGGTCGGCTTACTGAACAGCAAAAAAATTTTAAAGGGTTAATACGTGGGTTCATTAAAGCGAGTCAAATTTTAAATTCAAAGATTCAGCTCTCAATTTTTGGAGAAGGACCATCTAAGAATGAGTTGGAGAGTTTTATAGTTGAACAAGGAGCGCAGGATATCGTGTTTCTTAAAGGGCAGATAGATAATGTCTTGGAAGAATATTCTAAGGCTGAAATGTTTGTTTTGTTTTCGCATGGAGAAGGATATCCTAATGTGTTACTGGAAGCGATGGCTTGTGGTGTCCCTTGTATATCATCAGATTGTCCTATAGGCGGGCCAGCATCTATGATAGAGAATGGTGAAAATGGTATACTTGTAGAAAACGAGAATGAGGATGATTTAACGCAAGCCATTGTTAATCTTCACAATGACGAGGCATTGCGGAAAAAGCTTTCAGAAAAGGCGATAGAAATAAGGGCTAATAATTCTATGGACATTATTTATAAGGCCTTCTATCAATATATGGAGCATGTTTGTAATAAAAGACAAAGGTAGCGAACTATATTAGTTATGTTTAATAGAGAAAAATTGGCCATAATACTGCCTGTATATAAAAATGATAAGGCAGGTGATGTGCGTCTATCAATCAATAGTGTATTAAATCAGACATATGAGGGTCCGATATTTTTATATATAGGTGTTGATGGTCCCATTGGTGAAGATTTAAAGATATGCTTGAAGGAATTTGAAATAAAAGATACAGTTAATATTTCTTGGTTCTCAGAAAATAGATTACAAATGAAATATCTGAGTGAACATCCTAATATAGATGTAGTGGGAGGCACTATTGAAGAGATTGACGAGGATGGTAATTTGCGAGGGAAAATAATTGTTTACCCAGAGTCGCCTGATGAATGTAGGGAATTCTTCTCAAAAAGGAATCCACATGCACACCCAGCCGTTTTGTTTAGAAAAAGTTTCTTTGATAAACTGAATGGAAAGAAATATCGCCCAGAATACCGTCAGAACCAAGATACTATGTTGTGGTATGACGGAATGATGGCCGGTACTCAGCACGCAAATATACCGGATGTGGTATTGAACTTCCGTATGACTAATGCAATGTTTAAAAAACGCAGGAATGGTTGGGCGTTTGCCAAGAAGCAGTTCAAGGATAGATTAATGATAAACAAAGGTCTTGGATATGGCTTCGGTGCGGATGTGTATGGTTTCGCAATGTTCTGCATGTTAATTTCGCCTGTGTGGGTAAAGAAGATTGCGTATCGGATCTTTAGATAAAGGCCTTGAATGACGTTGCCTTTGACAAGATGATGAAAGACAGTACTGTTAAGGCATTTCTCGCATTGGTTAGAGCTGGGCTCTGGGAACAAGATGTCCGTCTCTTGCCGTGTGAAGATATAGAATGGCATGAGGTTTATAAACTTGCTACCGAACAATCAGTTCTTGGACTTGTCCTTGCAGGATTGGAGCACACTGACGTGAAACCACCTCAGCTGTTGCTATTACAGTGGATTGGTGAGGTGCAGATGATTGAGCAGCGGAACAAGGCAATGAACGGGTTCGTGACAGAGTTGATAGATAGACTTCGAAAAGAAGATGTCCATTGTGTCTTGGTGAAAGGCCAGGGTGTGGCTCAATGCTATGAAAAACCGATGTGGAGGGCATCCGGGGATATAGATTTACTGTTAAGTGGTGATAATTATCAGAAAGCGAAAGATTATCTTATACCATTAGCATCAAATGTTGAAAAGGAAGATCTGAATTTAATGCATTTAGGTTTGACAATTTCTTCATGGGAAGTTGAGTTACATGGGACCCTTCATAGTGGGTTGTGGAAGAAAATTGACGGTGTGATTGATGAAGCTATGAGCGAGGTGTTTTATTCTGGAAGCGTACGCTCATGGCGAAACGGCAACACTCAGGTTTTTTTACCTAGGGCAGACGAGGATGCATTATTTATTTTTTTTCATATTCTTCAGCACTTCTATCTTGAAGGAGTTGGTTTACGCCAGTTATGCGATTGGTGTAGATTAATAACGGTATATAATAGTACGATTAATTGTAATTTATTAGAAAGTAGACTGAAAAGAGCAGGCGTTTTGTCAGAGTGGTGCGCTTTTGCCTATTTGGCAGTTAATACTTTGGGTATGCCGGCTGATGCTATGCCTTTGTATAGTTCTAGTGTTATTTGGGAAAAGAAGGCTAATAGAGTGCTAAACTTCATATTGGAAACTGGAAATTTCGGGCATAATAGAGATCATTTTTATGACCACAAGATTTCATTTGTAAAACGAAAATTTCTAATATTAGGTCATATTACACAAGACTTTTGTAAGTATATTCGTATATTTCCGAAAAGTGCTGTTAAGGTATGGTTTCACATGATTGTTGTTGGATTGTCTGGTTTAGTTCAAAAACGATCTTAATATTTGAAGTGTGATATCACAATAATAGAATCTTTCATAGATAATAAAATGCAAAGAGAACAATTGCAGACTAAAAGAATCATAGCTCGTTTTGTCGTGATATGTTTTGCTTTAGTTATAGGTACAGAGTATACTATGGCGAATGCAAATACGCTTGAAAATAATTATAACACGAGCATAGACCGTGTCGTATTAAAAAAGAATATTATTGGAGGGGTAAATAAACTCACACAGGATATGTTGCCTCTTGATGTGGGTGCTAATACTATATACGTTATTACCCATGATTTCATTATTGACAAAAGCATTACGATCCCTCAGAATGCTATCTTGAAGTTTGATGGAGGCACTATATCAAATAGAAATAGCAAAGCAAAACTTGAAGGACAAAATACAACAATAGAAGCGTCTGCTGTCCAAATCTTTAATGATGATATTTTGTTATCTGGCTCATGGAATACTTCAGAAGCTTCTCCTGAATGGTTTGGCGCAAAGGGCGATGGATATACGGATGATACAAAAGCAATACAAAAGACTTTAGATATATTTAGTTGTGTTAGTTTTCAGAATAAGATTTATATTGCTGAAGATTTAATCATAAATAAAGATTTTTTCTCAATAAAAGGTATTGGAGCCTCGACTATAAAGGCTACTAAAAGTTCAAATCATATTCTTAGAGTGTTTGTTACTTATAGAGACGGAATAGTAGAAACAAGTGAAGATGGTCAAATCAGATCAAATGATCATCTTTTTATGGATGGTC
>MWBK01000102.1 GCA_002069025.1 Bacteroidetes bacterium ADurb.Bin302
TCCTACTATGTCATCGAGCTTAGTGAATCCCATTTCGGCAAGATGTTCTCTAACTTCCTCTGCTAAGAAAGTAAAGAAATTAACTAGGTATTCGCTACGTCCCAAAAATCTTTTTCTTAGTTCTGCATCTTGGGTTGCAACACCAACAGGACAAGTATTCATGTGGCATTTACGCATCATGACGCAACCTAACACAATTAATGCAGAAGTAGCAAAACCAAATTCTTCGGCTCCTAACATAGCCATTATGACAATGTCACGACCAGTTTTTATCTGACCATCAACTTGTAGCTTAACTTGTCCTCTTAAACTGTTCAATACCAAAGTTTGTTGAGTTTCGCTTAAGCCTAATTCCGGTGATATACCTGCATATTTAATGGAAGATGCAGGAGAAGCACCTGTTCCACCTTCTGCTCCTGAAATCACAATGAGATCTGCCTTGGCTTTTGCGACACCAGCTGCAATAGTTCCAACTCCAGTTTCAGCAACCAATTTGACACTTATTTTTGCGTTCGGATTTACATTTTTCAAATCAAAAATAAGCTGTGCTAAATCTTCTATAGAGTATATATCGTGGTGAGGTGGAGGAGATATAAGTGATATACCAGGTATGCTATGGCGTGTCTTAGCAATAACTTGATCAACTTTATATCCTGGTAATTGTCCGCCTTCACCAGGCTTAGCTCCTTGTGCTATCTTAATTTGGATTTCATCTGCATTAACTAAATATTCTGTGGTCACACCAAATCGTCCGGAAGCAACCTGTTTGATAGCACTGCGAAGACTTGTTCCATCTTCACGAGGAATAAATCTGGCAGCATCTTCACCACCTTCTCCCGTATTGCTACGACCATGTATTTTGTTCATGGCTATGGCCATTGCTTCATGAGCTTCTCTGCTAATAGAGCCGTATGACATAGCACCAGTTACGAACCGTCTCATGATATTCTCGGCGGGCTCAACCTGATCAATACTAATGGGACTACGTTTGTATTCAAAAAAATCTCTCAAGAAAATAGGAGAATCCTTACCATCAACCAAAGAAGAAAACTCTTTGAATTTTTTATAGCTTCCCAATCTTGTTGCAAGTTGCAATGTACTTATTGTTTCAGGATTCCATGCATGCTGCTCTCCATCTTTTCGATAAGCATAAATGCCTTTGTTTATAAGTAATCCGTCAATATTTTCATTGGCAAATCCATCCTGATGAAAAGCAATCGCATCTTTAGCAATTTCTTCCAATCCAATACCGCTAATACTTGAATTAATACCGCCAAAGTATGCATTACTTAATTCTGCACTCAATCCAACCGCTTCAAAAATCTTAGCTCCACGATAGGAACGTATCGTGCTGATGCCCATCTTACTAATAACCTTCAGTAAACCTTTGCATATCGCTTTGATATAATTTTTTTCCGCTGTTGCATAGTCTAGCTGAATTTCTTTCTTTGCTACAAGATTATCCAAAACAGCAAATGCCATATATGGATTTAGTGCGCTAGCACCAAAACCTAGCAGAAGTGCTGCGTGCATTACTTCACGTATCTCTCCCGATTCAACTATCAAAGCAGTCTGTACACGTTTCCCTACAGAGATTAGATGGTGATGAACCGCACTGACAGCTAATAACGAAGGTATTGCAGCATGTTTTTCATCAACGTCTCTGTCCGACAAAATGATGTAGTTAACTCCTTCAGAGACAGATTTTTCTGCAAGTTTACACAAATCAGTTAACGATTGTTGCAACCCAGTTTTCCCTTTTTCTACTTCAAAAAGTATAGGAAGTTTAACCGTATTAAATCCTTTATATCTGATGTTACACAATAAATCCAACTGCGTATTTGTCAATATCGGATGATTAAGACGCACCATCTTACAGTGACTTTCATTAGGCGTAAGTATATTCATCCCAACAGCTCCAATGTATTCAGTCAGCGACATGACCAGTTCTTCCCTAATCGGATCGATTGGAGGGTTAGTTACCTGCGCAAACTGCTGCCTAAAGTAATTATATAATAGTTGTGGTTTGTCAGATAATACAGCAAGCGGAGTATCGTTACCCATTGAATTTATAGGCTCGGCACTTGTGGTACTCATTGGAGCTATAATTTTTTCTACATCTTCTTTTGAATACCCAAATGTGTGCAACATTTGGTTGTAATTATCAACTTTGTGTGAAATCTTACGGCCACTTTTAAGTTCATCGAGTTCAATACGGTTGGTAGATAGCCACGCACGATATGGTTTGGCTAAAGCTAAGTCTTGCTTTAAATCACCATCATAGTATACTTTTCCTTTTTCAGTATCAACCATCAATATTTTCCCGGGTTGCAAACGCCCTTTTTCCTTGATGTCGCCCGGCTCAAAATCCATTACTCCAACTTCAGAAGCAACCACCATCATATCATTGTGAGTAATGAGGTATCTGGCAGGTCTAAGACCATTACGATCTAACATACCTCCAGCATACCTCCCGTCGCTGAACAGCAAAGCTGCCGGACCGTCCCAAGGTTCCATCAAGATGGAATGATATTCATAAAAAGCTTTAAGATCTTCACTAATTGGGTTCTTTTCATTAAAGGATTCGGGTACTAACATTGCCATTGCATGTGGTAATGTTAATCCAGACATGACAAGGAATTCCAAAACATTATCCAGAGAAGCACTATCACTCATATTCTTTTGAATAATCGGATGAATGTTTTTGATTTCACCTAAAGCCGGAGAGGATAATACTGTTTCGCGTGCTTCCATCCAAGCCCTATTACCCCTTATGGTATTAATTTCACCATTGTGAGCTAGCAATCTGAATGGCTGTGCCAAGCTCCAAGTAGGGAAGGTATTTGTACTGAACCTAGAATGTACTAATGCTAAACCGCTAGTGAAATAATTATTTGTAAGATCAGGAAAGTAACTTCTCAATTGGAGCGAAGACAACATTCCTTTATAAATAATATTTTTAGTTGAAAGAGATACAATGTAAAAATCCTCTTTATTATTACACTCGGAGGCCAATATCCTATTTTCAATCTTCTTGCGGATTACATATAATTGTATATCGGCCGTATCCGAATCACTAAATCCGGTCACAAATATCTGTTTAATCTCTGGCTCGCGGCTTAAAGCATCATGTCCCAAAATTGTTGAATTTGTTGGTACATTTCTTAAATGCATAAGCGTTAATCCTTCTTTCTCTATTTCCTCAATAATAACACTTAAAATATAGGCTTGAGATTGAGAATCTTTTGGTAAAAACAGTAATCCGGTTCCATACTTTCCCTTTTCAGGGACTGGAATTCCTTGAAGCAGTATAAACTCATGAGGAATTTGCAACATAATTCCCGCACCGTCACCTGTCTTATTATCAGCACCTTCCGCGCCTCTATGACGCATGTTCTCTAATACTTTTAGTGCTGACTCCACTAACTCATGTGATTTGTTTCCATGAATATTTACCAGCATACCAACACCACAGGCATCATGCTCATTGGAAGGATCATATAATCCTGTCTGACTAAAATGTTGTTGGAATGAATCGGCTTTTGTTTCGTTGTTAAAAAGTTCTTTTTCTTTCATGCATTATAACTTAATATTGTTTTATACCTACTGATACTGTCAATTTGTTCTGCAAATATAGTGTTTTGATTTCAATATGATTCTTATTATATCATTTTAATGACGCACTATTTTCCAGTTTACATATTGCTAATTTCATTCCATTATTAATAAATCTATTTATCTTTCATTTTAAAACAAATATATTGTTTTTAATTACAAAATATTACTTTTGATACTAAATAAAAAACTTATGCATATATATTCTTCTGATAATCATTTGCCGGAATTTTGGCGTTTATGTCAAATATTTATAGAGACTTGTGATATTTATGTCATTATAATGTGTATCTTTGCATGCGAAACAAATACATGATATAATAATATGTGCGGAATCGTAGGCTATATTGGAAATAAAGATGCCTACCCAATTCTTATAAAAGGATTAAAAAGGCTGGAATATAGAGGTTATGACAGTGCCGGGGTAGCATTGATAAACGAGAATCAAGATTTAAACGTATATAAAACGAAAGGTAAAGTCAGTGATCTCGAAAATTTTGTTGTTCAAAAAGACATTTCTGGTAATATTGGTATTGCCCATACGCGTTGGGCTACTCATGGGGAGCCTTGTTCTGAAAATGCTCATCCTCATTATTCTTCTTCCGAAAACTTAGCACTCATCCATAACGGCATCATTGAAAACTATGCTTCACTAAAAGAAAAACTACAAGAAAAAGGATATTCATTCAAAAGCAGCACGGATACGGAAGTATTAGTCCAACTAATTGAATATATTAAAATATCAAATAATTTAGATTTATTATCAGCAGTTCAACTTGCGCTAGGGGAAGTTATTGGCGCTTATGCTATTGCTGTTTTAGAGAAAAATCATCCTGACGAAATTATTGCAGCCCGTAAAAGTAGCCCTTTGGTTGTAGGAATTGGTCAGGATGAGTTTTTTTTAGCGTCTGATGCAACTCCAATAGTTGAATACACGGACAAAGTAGTTTATTTGGAAGATGAGGAAATAGCTTTAATTAGACGTCATAAGGATTTAAAAATTGTAAATCTGAATAATGTAGAAATGTTACACCAAGTAAAAAGCGTTAAGCTAAACTTGGGGCAATTGGAAAAAGGAGGTTATCCTCATTTTATGCTAAAAGAAATTGTGGAGCAACCCGGTTGTATTCACGATTGCATGAGAGGACGTATTAATATTGAAGGTTCAAATGTTGTTCTATCGGCAGTTATTGATTACAAAGAGAAGTTATTGAATGCGAAACGTTTTATTATAGTTGCTTGCGGTACTTCTTGGCATGCTGGTTTAATAGGCAAGCATTTAATTGAAAGTTTCTGTCGCATCCCTGTTGAGGTAGAATATGCTTCCGAATTTAGATATCGTGATCCGGTT
>MWBK01000103.1 GCA_002069025.1 Bacteroidetes bacterium ADurb.Bin302
TTTCTGTAGAAATGACAATTCCTTTGTGGTCAAATGCGAATAAGATAAAGCAAGCTAAAAGCGCATTGTTAGCATCAGAAAGTAAACAAATAGACGAAAAACAGCAATTTTTAAGTAGTCTTGAAATTCAGTATACCAGAGTAGTCGGTTTAAAGAAGGCTGCCGATAAATATCGTCTTTCGTTAGGAAATGCCAATAATAGTTTATTACTAAAAAAAGCTTTGGACGCCGGTCAAATATCTTTACTGAATTACATTCTTGAAGTTACGGTTTATTACGATACAGTTATAAAAGCATTAGAGGCAGAACGTGATTTTCAGAAATCGTATGCCGAATTGACAGCTGTAGAGTTATAAAAAACAACTTTTGCTTGTTATCGTTTGCATAAATTAAATTAAAATGTGAATTTTATTAAGAAAATACTTAAATAATTTGGAAATCATATCAAGTTTTTTTAACTTTGTGGCGTAGCCGTGAAATATGAAAAAATTATTACTTGTCATATTATTATCTTCTGCTTCAATTTTCGCTTTTGCCGAAAATTTGAGTTTAGATGTTGTAGCCGGTCAACAGTCTGTATCTGTTAGTTTTGAACAGTCAGAATCTCAGATTGTAACGATTTACATATACAATATGTTAGGGAAGGTGATTGTAGCAGAAAAGATTAATGCTGTTAGCGGTAAAAATAATCTGGAACTTTATACTACAGACATGGTAAAAGGTGCTTACATAGCAAAAATTATTACTTCAAAAGGCGAAACAAAAGCTATTAGATTTAATTACTAATACATTTCAAATACTTATAATTAAGAGTCTCTTTATCGAGGCTCTTTTTTTTGTCTTGTTATATACAAAAAAGAGTCGCAGTTTAAAACTGCGACTCTTTTTGATTCATGTCTTAATGTTTAAGCGATAAGACATATAAGTTAAGGTTCTATTAGAACTGTTGATTCAACATACGTTGATAGCTCTTATAACGCCATTTTGCATTATCTTCGGCAGCTTCAAACAATTGTTCTGCTTCTAAAGGATATTGTTTCATAACTGAAGAGTAGCGAACTTCACTTTTTAAGAAGTCTTTAAATCCTTCCCAATTAGGTTCTTTGCTATCTAAGATGAATGGGTTCTTTCCTTCTGCTTCCAAAGATGGGTTATAACGCCACAAGTGCCAATATCCGCAAGCAACAGCTTTTGCTTCTTCCTCTTGTGCTTTACCCATACCATTTTTCAAGCCATGGTTTATACAAGGAGAGTAAGCAATAATTAATGAAGGACCATCGTAAGCTTCTGCTTCGCGAATAGCTTTCAAGCATTGTGCTTGGTCTGCGCCCATTGCTATTTGTGCAACATATACGTATCCGTATGTAGTTGCAATCATACCAAGGTCTTTCTTACGTACACGTTTACCTGAAGCAGCAAATTTTGCAATTGCACCAACAGGAGTAGATTTTGATGCTTGACCACCGGTATTTGAGTAAACCTCTGTATCTAGTACTAAGCACCATCACCACCAATAATCCATTGTGAACGTTTAACTATGTATCCGCTGAGAGCTTCTATTTTTTTGCATGTATCGCAATTACAAGCCTTAACTTGAGGCATAATCTTGTCATACAATTCTTGTGTTTTAGCGGCATCATTTTGATTCTCAACCCATTCGTTGAATAATGCTTTTAATTCGTCAGAACAGCAAGTGCAAGATTGGGCATCTTTCATTAATTGTGTTAGACGTGCACGCATTTTTTCGTTTGCCAATTCCATACCCATACCGTATTCGCAGAAATCTTCAAATAAAGAATTCGACCATGCGGTACCTTGTCCTTTTTCATTTGTTGTATAAGGAGTAGAAGGAACTGAGCCTGAATAAATTGAAGAGCAACCGGTTGCATTTGCAACCATTTGACGACTACCATATAATTGAGAGATCAATTTTAAATAAGGTGTTTCGCCGCAACCAGAGCAAGCTCCTGAGAACTCGAATAGTGGAGTTGCAAATTGTGAGTTCTTTACATTAGACGTGATATCAACTAAATCTTGTTTAGATTTTACATTGTTAATGCAGTATTCCCAATTTGCTGCTTCTTTTAATTCTTGTTCAAGTGGAACCATCTTCAGTGCAGGACCTCCGGCTTTTGGATTACCCGGACAAACGTCAGCACAGTTACCGCAACCAAGGCAGTCCATAACGCTAACTTGAATACGGAAATTCATTCCCTTCATTGTAGCGGGTGCTTTCATTTCAATCATTTCAGCATTTAAGCCTGCAGATTCTTCTTCGTTCATTACAAATGGACGGATACAAGCGTGAGGACAAACATAAGCACATTTGTTACATTGTATACAATTTGCAGCTGTCCATGTTGGAACGAATGCGGCAACGCCACGTTTTTCATATTTTGCTGTTCCGGGATACCATGTACCATCTTCAATGCCTTTGAATGCTGAAACAGGTAGTAAATCACCATTTTGCGCATTTATAGGACGAACAATATTATTAATAAAGTCCGGATCGTTGTTTTCAACAACGGCATCATCTTTTAGATAGTTCTTGTTAACGATATCTTCACCTTTTTTGCCGTATGATTTCATAATGAATTTCTTCATTTGCTCAACGGCTAATTCAACAGGAATAACAGCTGTGATACGGAAAAATGCTGATTGTAGAATTGTGTTAGTACGATTTCCTAAACCGATTTCTTGTGCAATTTGTGTTGCATTGATATAATATACCTTGATATCTTTTTGTGCAAAATAACGTTTTACGTTGTTAGGCAAGTTTTTAATCAATGTATCTCCATCCCAAATAGTATTCAAAAGGAATGTACCATTATTTTGCAAACCGCGTGTTACATCATACATTTGAAGGTATGCTTGTACGTGGCATGCTACAAAGTTTGGAGTATTTACCAAATATGTAGAACGGATAGGGGTATCACCAAAACGAAGATGAGAGCAAGTGAAACCACCTGATTTTTTTGAATCGTATGAGAAATATGCTTGGCAATATTTGTTTGTATTGTCACCAATGATTTTTACAGAGTTTTTGTTTGCACCAACAGTACCATCAGCTCCTAAACCATAGAATTTAGCTTCGAACATACCTGCACCACCTAAAGCGATTTCTTCTTTAACAGGAAGTGATGTGAAAGTTACATCATCAACTATGCCTATTGTAAATTGGTTTTTAGGTTGTGGTAATGATAAGTTTTCAAATACAGAAAGAATTTGAGCAGGAGTGGTGTCTTTTGAACCCAAACCATAACGTCCACCTACTACAAGAGGAGGGTTTTCTTGTCCGTAAAGAACATCTTTTACATCTAAATATAGAGGTTCGCCATTTGCACCCGGTTCCTTTGTACGGTCAAGAACAGCGATACGTTTAGCTGATTTAGGTAAAGCAGCAATAAAGTGTTTTGCAGAGAATGGACGATAAAGATGTACGCTAATCATACCAACTTTTTCGCCTTTAGATTGCAAATAATCAATAGCTTCACGTGCAGCTTCTGTTACAGAACCCATTGCGATAATAACGCGTTCTGCATCTTTAGCTCCATAATAATCAAACAAACCGTAAGAACGACCTGTAATTTTAGATAATTCATTCATGTATTCTTCAACAATAGCAGGTACATTCTCATAGAACGGATTGCTGGATTCTCTATGTTGGAAGAAGTGGTCAGGATTTTCTGCCATACCACGCATAAGCGGTTTCATTGGGTTTAATGCGCGAGCACGGAATTCAGCTAAAGCTTCTTGGTCGATAAGTGGAGCCAAGTCGTCGTTATCTAAAGATTCGATTTTTTGTATTTCGTGTGATGTGCGGAATCCGTCAAAGAAATTAACGAAAGGTACACGTGATTTTAATGTTGCAAGGTGTGCAACAGCAGACATGTCCATAACTTCTTGAACTGAACCTTCGCAAAGCATTGCAAAACCGGTTTGACGGCAAGACATTACATCTTGATGATCACCAAAAATACATAGTGCGTGACTTGCTAATGTACGAGCTGATACATGAAATACGCAAGGAAGTAATTCGCCTGCGATTTTGTACATGTTTGGTATCATTAACAATAAGCCTTGTGATGCGGTATAGGTGGTTGTTAATGCACCTGCTTGCAATGCACCATGAACAGCACCTGCTGCACCTCCTTCAGATTGCATCTCTTGTACTAATACTGTTTCGCCGAAGATGTTTTTACGACCGGCGGCAGCCCATTCATCCACGTATTCTGCCATAGTGGAAGATGGTGTGATAGGATAAATAGCAGCTACTTCTGAGAACATATACGAGATATGTGCAGCAGCCTGATTTCCATCACATGTTAAGAATTTCTTTTCTTTCGCCATTTTTATAATTTAAAATTATGATATTCAGTGTTTTGTTTTTATCATTATTGAGACCGCAAAGATACTACAAAAAATGGTATTTTGCAATGTAGAGATTACAAAATATATTAAACGATTAATCACGAAATGTAATAATAATAGATTATTATGTTGTAGTGTTTAGTGTTTATTACAAAATGATTAAAAATTAATGACTAATTTTGTTTTCTGAAAACAATTTTGTTATGTCGTTGGAAGAAAAATTTATATTATTATCAACTCGTTTGCATATTTCTGAAGATATAAAACAGGAATTGCAAAATATGTCTGCATCGGCTTTGCAATGGGATAAAATATTTACAATAGCCGGCATTCATAGGGTAGATAATCTTATCTATTATGCTTTAAAACAAGCAGATTTGCTTAATTTGATCCCGAATAAATATTCGCAGTTGTTCAAATTAAAGTATCATTCTACTGCAATGGCTAACGAAAAATTTATGGAAGATGTAAATGGTATTCAATCATCATTGCCACAAGATAAGATTGTTCTTTTAAAAGGAAGTGCTTTGCTTTCTAATCTGTATCCTAATTATGGGACAAGGCAAATGGCTGATATTGATATATTGATTTTGAAGGATAGGCGAGATGCAGTTAGAGAACAACTTTTAAACTCAGGATGGAAAAGCGATTTTTATGCAGGATATAGGTCTGCAATACATAGGGAATTGGCTGAAAAATACAGCAAAACTATGTATGCTGTTTATAAAGGAAGGTGGGAGCGATTTTTAGACATACATTGGAAATTTTATATAGGAAAGGACGATGATAAATTAGCATTTGAAGCAATGAATACATCTTTAGTTGTATCAGGAGGGTATAATGTTTTATCTAACGAGATGATGCTAATACATTTATGCTCAAATTTTGCTGATGGGTTTGCTGCAGGTGAAAAACTTAGAACATTATGTGATATTCGTGAGTTTGTGCGTGCAAAATTTATTGATTGGAACAAAGTTGAGGATGTATCTAAAGACACTATTTTATACGAAAAAATAGCCTTAAGTTTGAACGCTGTTAAATGGTTGTATGGTGATGAGGTACCGAAATTGTATAAACGGAATTATTTTGATGTGATTCCACCCTCCTTAGAAACACTAATTGCACGCAAAAAAAGAAAATCAAAACCCACTTTTTGGCAAACAATAAAGAATTCTATTACTGCATTTCAGAATCCAATAAAGGTGTTTGTGTTTTTGTATAAAACAATATTTCCGGATGTAGAATGGCTGCGTAAAATGTATCCGGGTAAAAAATCATCACATTTAAGATATTGGAAATACCTGTTTTTTAGACATATATTGCGCGCAGACAAACGCTATCGAAATTTTTGATTATCAAGCATATATGTAAAATCCGGCAATGCCGCTGAGTACTAAAAGCATTATTGGATTAACTTTAAATAATGATGCAATTGCAACTATTCCGAAAATTATGTAGCTGTATACGTCTATAAAATTTTCGGCATTTGCCAGTAGTAAAGCAGCAGATGCAAGTAATCCCAAAACAATAGGTTTTAGTCCTGACATTGCATAACTTACGTATTTATTGCTTTTGAACTTGATTAAAAATTTACAGATAATCCCCATAATTATGAGTGATGGCAAACAGACTGCAATTGTTGCAATAAGCGATCCTATAATTGATTGTGTTGCAGAATAACCGACGTATGTTGCACAATTGATAGCAATAGGTCCGGGTGTTATCTGAGATATAGCCATGATATTTGTAAAATCAGTAACCGTGAGCCATGCATTTACATCCACAACTTCGTGTTGAATTAGAGCGGCAATAGCATATCCACCTCCGAATCCAAATAATCCGATTTTAAAAAACGTCCAAAAAAGAATTAAATACAACATTTTGATTATTTGTTATTAGGTTTTTTGAACATATTCCATAAAATGCTGATGCAAATAGTTGCTAGTATTATGTACACAGGAGACACTCCTGCCAGCCAAATCAAAAGTGCTGCTGCAATAGGAATCCATGCTGTTTTCCATGTAATGCCTATGGCCTTTGCCATACGAACTATAGGTGCTGCTATTAAAGCAACAACAGCGGGTCGAATGCCCTTAAAAACTCTTTCGATAATAGGATTACTGCTGATGTCGGTAAATACAATTGCAATAAGAAGTATAATGACAAATGATGGTATGATAATACCTAAGATTGCTGCTATTGCACCTGCCCAACCTATAACTTTGTAGCCAACATAGATAGACGTATTAATAGAAATTGGTCCAGGTACACTTTGTACCAAGGCCAACATTTCTATAAATTCTTCTCTAGGCATCCATCGTCTTTTATCTACGATATCCCTTTCAATAATGGGTATCATAGCATAACCTCCTCCAAATGTGAAAAGGCCAATTTTGAAGAAGCTTGTAAAAACTTCTACAAGCAATTTTATTGATGCTTTTCTACCCATTTACGTGCATTGACAAAAGCTTCAACCCATGGAGTTATTTCGTCATTTTTACGATCAGCAGGATAGTATGCCCATTGCCATGGGAATATTGCGCGTTCTAAGTGTGGCATCATTGCTAAATGGCGACCATCTGCAGAACAGATTCCGGCTACGTTATAATCCGAACCGTTTGGATTTGCAGGATAACCATCGTAACGATATTTCGCTACAACCTTGTATTCGTTTTCAGCTAATGGTAAACTGAATTTACCCTCGCCATGTGCAACCCATATACCTAATCTGCTGCCTTTTAAAGTGTTAAACATCACAGAGTTGTTCTCAGGTATGTTTATGCCAATAAATTCTGACTCAAATTTATGTGAGTTGTTATGAAGCATCTTGGTAGGTTTCGAATGTTCAGGATTGATAAGATTTAATTCAATCATTAATTGACATCCGTTACAGATACCTAAGCTTAATGTATCTTTGCGTTTATAGAAATTTTCAAGAGCACGCTTAGCTTTTTCGTTGTATCTGAATCCGCCGGCCCAACCCTTGGCTGAACCTAAGACATCAGAATTTGAAAAACCTCCACAGAATACAATCATATTTACATCTTCAAGATTTTCGCGTCCACTTGCTAAATCGGTCATGTGTACGTCTTTTACATCGAAGCCTGCCAAATATAGAGAGAATGCCATTTCTCTATCTCCATTTGTACCCTTTTCACGAATAATAGCTGCTTTTATTCCACTGGTAGAGTGTGTGCCTTTAATGCCGAATTGTGACATTTGACCTGAGAAACTATTTTTTATATACAAATCAAGAGGCTGATTTTTATAATTATCAAAACGTTCTTTTGCACATTTTTCTCCACTTTGTTTGCGGTCTAACAAATATGATGTTTTGTACCATTTATCGCGTAATGCATCAATATCAAAATTGTAGTGTTCTTCTTCTTTTACAATTTCTAATGTCCGACTGTCTATAGGGTAAGCTATTTTTGCATAGCCGATACCTGCATTTTTTAAAATCTTTTCTACTTTAAGATTATCTTTAACTTGAATACAAACGCCGGGGTTTTCAGAGAATAGTATTTTAACGATGTCTTTCTCTGCTATATCAGAGAAATTTACGTGTAAGCCACCATTTTTATTAGCAAATGTCATTTCTAATAATGTGGTGATGATACCACCTGCAGAAATATCGTGTCCTGCTAATATCAAATTTTCATTAATTAATTTTTGAATTGCTTCAAAAGCAAGTGCAAAGTATTCTGAATTTTGAACAGTAGGAACTTTTTCACCAACCTTATTTAAAGTTTGATATAAAACAGAACCACCTAGTTTAAGTGTATCAAACGAGAAGTCAATGTAATAAACATTAGTGCGTTTATCTTGTACCAAAACAGGACTAATAACTTTTTTGACATCAGATACTTCTGCTCCGGCCGAAATAATAACTGTTCCGGGAGCAAAAACTTTCTGATCTCCATATTTTTGCGTCATAGAAAGGCTGTCTTTTCCGGTAGGGATATTAATGCCTAAAGCGCAAGCAAAATCGCTACATGCTTCAACTGCCTTGTATAGACGAGCATCTTCTCCTTGGTTTTTACATGGCCACATCCAGTTAGCAGAAAGAGATACGCTATCCAATCCGTCTTTAAGTGGAGCCCATACTATATTGGTTAAAGCTTCTGCAATAGAAAGTACAGAACCTGCTTTGGGGTCAGCCAAGCCGGCCATAGGTGCGTGACCAATAGATGTTGCAATCCCTGATGTTCCGGTATAGTCAAGCGCTACTACACCCAAATCATTTAGAGGTAATTGTAATTCGCCTGCACATTGCTGACGTGCAACTTTTCCTGTAATAGAACGATCTACCTTGTTGGTTAACCAATCCTTACATGCAACAGATTCCATTTGTAGAACTTGCTCAATGTAGGTATTTATTTGTTTTGCATCTGTTTTAGGTGATGTAAATGAATCTTTGGTAGTGCTGTCTTTTATAACTGTGCGAGGAGGATTTCCTATCATATATTCCAAACGTAGATCGATAGGTTTATTTCCGTTTTTCTTTTCAAATACGAAATTCATATCTCCTGTTGTTTCACCAACAACGTACATAGGAGCGCGCTCACGTTTGGCAATTTTATCTACTAAATCAATATCTTGTTCTTTGATTAACATACCCATACGCTCTTGACTCTCGTTGCCAATGATTTCCTTGTCAGATAGAGTAGGGTCTCCAACCGGTAAACTATCCATGTCGATTTTTCCTCCGGTAGATTCAACTAATTCAGACAAGCAATTTAAGTGTCCACCTGCACCATGGTCATGTATTGAGACGATTGGATTATGTTCGCTTTCGGCTAATGTACGTATAACGTTTGATACACGTTTTTGCATTTCAGGGTTTGCACGTTGAACTGCATTTAATTCAATTGCATTAGCGTATTGACCTGTATCTACTGATGATACAGCACCACCACCCATACCGATTCTATAGTTATCGCCACCCATAACCACAACTTTTTCGCCAACTTCCGGTTTGCCTTTCAATGCATCTCGCATAGAGCTAAAACCTACACCGCCGGCAAGCATGATTACTTTATCAAAACCATATATTTTATCGTTCTCTTCGTGTTCGAATGTCAATACAGAACCACAGATCAGTGGTTGGCCAAACTTATTACCGAAGTCTGATGCTCCGTTTGATGCCTTAATCAAGATTTGTTCGGGGGTTTGATATAACCAATTACGAGATTTGATACTTTCTTCCCAACTGCGAACTTCACTTCGAGGGTAGGATGTCATGTATACTGCTGTTCCTGCAATTGGTAAGCTGGCTTTACCTCCGCCAAGTCTATCTCTGATTTCTCCACCTGTACCGGTTGCTGCACCATTAAAAGGTTCAACAGTTGTCGGGAAATTATGTGTTTCTGCTTTAAGTGAGATTACTGAATCGAATTCGGTTATTTGGAAGAAATCAGGTTTATCTCCACTCTTAGGTGCAAATTGTTGAATACGAGGACCTGCATTAAATGCTACATTGTCTTTATATGCAGAAACCAATTTGTTAGGATTGTATTCTGATGTTTTTTTGATGAGTTTGAAAAGAGATAATTCTTTTTCTTTTCCATCAATTATGTATTGGCCATTGAATATTTTGTGACGGCAGTGCTCTGAATTAACTTGTGAAAATCCGAATACTTCGCTATCGCTTAATTTGCGTCCTAATTTTGCAGCGATACCTTCAAGATATGTAATTTCATCATCATTAAGGGCTAAGCCTTCTTGTTTGTTGTATGAACGAATGTCATCAATATAAATAATAGGATCTGCTTGTTTGTCAACCGTAAATATGTTTTGATCAATTTTATCATATTTACGTTGCAACATAGGATCGAATTCTGTTGTATCAGTTTCTTTATAAAATTCTTCAATACGTAAGATGCCTTCGATACCCATGTTTTGTGTTATTTCAACAGCATTAGTACTCCATGGGGTTATCATTTCGCGACGCGGGCCAACGAAGTGTCCAAGCAATTCCGTATCAGTCAAAGCTTCTGCTTCATCGAAAAGCCACACTAATTTGTTCGTGTTCTCAATACTTAATGGTGCTAATGTTTGCACTGCATACCAACTATTGCTTTTTGTTTTAAAGAAAAATACCATTTTTATTGTAAATATGTTTTAAGGTGCAAATTTACTCAATTTTTAATACATTTCTGCTTGATATATATTAAAGTTATCAACTGATATTAAAATACCATTGATAATAAGTTTTAAATTTAATCGATTACTTTATTACTCTATTTTAGCAAGTAATAATTTGTTCTCATTGCAATAAGCTATGCAGGTTTGCTCGTGTGGTTTATATTGACAAATGGAAAATAGATCATTGTCTGATGCAATTGCAATCTTTTGATTTGGAATATCAGAGTTGTATACAAATATTTTTTCTTGATCTGAATCGTAAATTCCTATATAATTATTGTATGTTTCACACTTTGGCGATTTGCCTGAATTTACAGTGTTATCTTCTATAATGCTCTCTAATTCAGTATCATACAAAGTAAAACCCTGAGTGTCATAAAATGCGTAGTATGTTTTTTGTTTAGATTTACATACTACAAATGCGTGGTTCTTATCTCTTTTTGTTGTTTTAATAGATAACACATTTCCGTCTTGATGTAAATATACAATTGTACCATCGGGACTACTCATTACAAATCTTTTTTGAGATGAAAAATCATCTATGTATATAAGATTGTTTGCTGATGGTATGATGTTTTTCTTAGGTATAAGTCGATTACGTCCTCTTCTATCCAGAAAATAGCATTGCTTTGCATCTGATGCGACCAAATAATCCTTACCATTTACACGATAAAATTTGATAGCTTGTTTGATTTTACCTGACGATTCTTTAAATTTCCAATCCTGAGGGGTTGTTCCATCAGCTTTTATAAGATTAATTTGTTTATTCTCAGTAGGAATAAAAAATCGATAATCGCGTTTATTATCATAATCAAAAACAGATAATCCTGCTGTTGCTCTTGATGGTAAATTTTTTGGATACGATTTCAAATTTTTGCCGGTTCTGTCTATTATATATAGTTTATTGAGTGTGGTAAATGCCATTTGTAGTTTTTTGTTTTTAAGCATATCTACTTGTGTGATATCACCAATAATAGCTTCAGGCAATTGTATCTTCCAAAGAATTTTTCCTTCGGAATTTATTAAATAGAACTGATTTTTTTCGTCTTGTATGGCTATTTCAGTTTCGCCTGTATAATGATTAATAACGAATTGAGGTTTAATTCGCGCAGGTTTATCCAATTCTATAGAAATTAGTTTTGAGAATTTACTTGTATTCTCATCCACCGGCTGTGTTGCTGCAACAGAAATATTTGAATTTTCGTTTTGTGCAATGTTTTCGTTACTTTGTGACTCTTGTTTATTTTCTTCTTGAATCTCAACTTCCGATTTTTTATCGTACTGAACAAATATGTGCTGATAGTCATTTCCGTTACTCTCTGCTTCTGATTGAAAACCAAGACTTTCAAAGTTACTCCATAAGCTGCGTGTAGATTTTATTTTGTCTGCGATTTCAGGAACGAAAAATTTTTCAGAATTTCGGATTATATATGGGATATCAACATAAATAGTTCTATTTGAGGTGGATAATAGAGTCTTATTGGCTCGTTTATATTCGGGCGAACATTGAAGTGTTTGAGTGTTTTTGTTGCGTGATGCGATGTAGCTTGTTAAATCTTCGGTAGGGGCTATAATTAAATTATCTCCAACTACAGATATGTATTCATTATCGAGATTAAAATATTCACCAAAAATATTACCGGCAAATCCATTAATTGGAAAATGAAAAATAGTTAATGTTCCTTTTTTGTTTGATGAGGCGCCTTCGGTTTCTTCAACCATTCGAGTCAGTCGATCTTGTGCACCTGCTTGGTTGTATAGTTTTGCAATAATATAAGTGTTTGTTGGATTGCAAGCTAATGCAATTTCTCCTCCAAAATACTCTTGAAAAAATAATAGCGGACTTTCGCCGGAAGTAGTTTCCCATTTTGCAGATTCTTCTGCAAAATGCGCTGTTTTTGATAGGGCTTCTCTATACTCGGCAAGCTTGTTTTGGAATAGTCCGAAGTCACTTATGGCGTAATGTCTGAAGAAATATGTATTGTATGGCATCACAGAAGACAAAGTATTGCTATTTGTTGTTTGCCCTTGGAATATGTGTATGATATCGTTTTTGCCATTCCCATCAGCAAAGCCGTTAATAATGATTTTATCTTCGGATAGATCCAAATCAAAGCAACACCAGCTATCATAGTCTTTGGTGATGCTAAGAATTTGCGTGATGTCAGATTGAAAGAAACGATTAATCAGTTTTTTACTCTGCTTCATGTCTAAAAACCAATTTGCTGTGGCTTTTGTCCCTGAACTAGCGCTTATTTGAGTAAAAGCGGAATCTGCTTTAATTATCGCGATTTTTGATTTAATTTGTTGCTTTGAGGCGTCTAATAACTCTCTATTTGATGAGGCTATAAAGATTTCGTTTTCGTAACAAAAATAGAATGTTTTTTTTACGTAAGTGTGCATGAAATTTTGTACGGTAGTCCACTCACTTGCAGATATCTGAGTACTTATAAGATGTTTGAAATTTGCAGAACTATCAACATAAGTGCTTATCATCAGTTTCCTGTTTTCCATGAATGAATTAATTTCAGGAGAACTTTCTTTAAGTGAGTCTAAGGTGCTAAGTATGTAGTGAATATCACCAATATCGTTTATTTTAGCTAAATCTCTCCAATAGTTATTATTGTATAACAGGGCGTCTGAAAAGTTTTGTAAGTTGTTGATTTTTAATATGCTGAATGCGTTTTCGGGCAAAGAAATGAAGATGTCTGTATTTTGTGATACAGTAGCGGATTTCATGCGATAGTATCCCCATATTGAAAAACCTAGTGCAACAAGTGCTGCTATTATGATAATGAATTTTTTCATTCTATGAAATTATTAAAATCCTACACCTATTCCAAATTCAACGAATTCAACTTTTTGAAGATGTGTTTTAATACTGATATTTGCAAGTAAATGTTTTGTAATGTAATATTTTGCAGAAATTCGGAAATAATTCCATCCGTCTTCTTTCTGTATGTTGTAGCCGTAAATAAGTCCTTTATTTACTTTGCCTTCTTTTGCATCATCGTATGGTTCGTAATTTTTTATTGGATCGTATAGATATATGCCTGCCTGAAATCCTATTAGGAATTTACCTATAATCAAATCGTTAGCTATATTAATTCCACATCTTAATTTATTTTCTATCTTATTTTCTGTGATGAATGTCCTGCCAAAGGAAGTATATGTATTATCATCTACATAAGTACTGGTATTTGGGTCAAATTTGGCGGTAGGAACGTATGCTCCATCATAAAATAAATCGACTCCTATACCTATGCGATGTTGATTACATGTGCGATAGTATCCTCCTATATTTATGCTTGCGCATCCGAAGTATTGAGTATCCTTATAGTATAGTTTTTTTGCTCCGCCTGATACTATAAATTCCCCATACCAACGTTTAGTCGGTTTTGTTACAACAGTTTGTTGTGGTGCTTCCTTATAAACAGGCATATATTTTAGTCCTATATGACCGTCAAATAAATTTAATCCGCCATTGGGTTGCGCAAGGCTGCCATTTGAAAAATGATTATACAATATTTCAGCACTTAAACTTATGTTTTTATGTACTTTTATGTCTAAAGACAAACCGGCATTAATGTTTATATTTACCGGACTTCCTATTGCGAAATTATAATCTCCTGCTTTATCTTTTATAGCACGAGGGTCGGCAATTGCTGCAGCTAAATCAGTCGGTTTGGTACAAAAACCGAGTCCTCCACCTATTTTTGTATTGAAAGATACAATATTGGTTTTTACCATTGGTATATTTATATAGGTGTAGGTTGCAATCATTTGTCCTGCGATTTGCGGATTACTCAAATCAAGTACTTGTAATGCAACTCCTATGTCGGGCTTATTATAGTGTAAGTGCCATGGCTTTGAACCATCCAGACTCCATTCAAATGCAATTTCGCCACCAAGCGCCGGACCTTTTATCAATGGTGAAATTATATTCTTATCGTGTTGGTATATGTATCCGCCTATGAATTGTGCTTTGACTTTGTATGGTGCAAAATCATTCGCATAGATCAATCCAAACGTAAATAAACATATTGATAAAAAAAGTATTTTCCTCATTTAAATAAACTATCTTTGCAATTTGCAAATTTAGCAAAAATCTTTATTATGCTTGTATTGTTAAGGAAAGAGATTCGTACTTTTTTTTCATCAGCCACAGGACCGATTATTATTGGAGTGTTTTTGTTGCTGACAGGTTCTTTTATTTGGCTTTTGCCGGGTGCATATAATGTCTTAGACTCCGGTTATGCATCACTCGATGGTTTATTTTTAATAGCTCCGTGGGTATATTTGTTCCTTATCCCGGCATTGACCATGCGCATGTTTTCGGAAGAGTACAGAACAGGAACTATGGAGCTTTTGCTTACCAAACCGGTATCACGTTGGTCTGTGCTAATGTCAAAATTTATGGCCGGTTGGATATTGGTAGTAGCTGCATTAATACCCACCTTAATATATTTATATAGTGTATGTCTTTTAGGTGTACCTGTCGGAAATATTGATTTCGGTGGATTCTGGGGCTCATTCTTAGGGCTTATATTATTAGCATCTGTTTATGTGGCTATTGGTGTTTGTGCATCTTCATTGACTGATAATCCTATTGTATCATTTATATTATCTGCTTTCGTCAGTTTCTTATTGTATGTCGGATTTGATTCTTTTTCTGAATTGTTTACAGACGGACGTATACAAGAACTTGTGTCGAGTTTAGGTATTGCTTCACATTATGATTCGATGAGTAGGGGTGTTATAGATACTCGAGATTTGGTGTATTTCTTAACCGTGTCTGTACTTTTTATAGTAATTACTTGGTGGCAAATGGAGCGAAGGGCATGGAAACATATTCTTGAAATGGTTTTGATTGTTGTTGCTATTAATGTCGTTTCGTCTTTCTTCTTTACTCGTTTTGACCTTACCACCGAAAAACGCTATACTCTATCTGATAATACAAAGGAGCTAATGGGTTCACAGCAAGAAGAATTAGAAATTACTATCTATTTAGATGGAGATATGAATAAAGGTTTCTTGCGTTTAAAAAAATCAGTTCGTGATATTTTGGAAGAATTAAATGTATATGCAGTAAAAGGTATTAATTATAAATTTATCAATCCTTCTGATGCAGCAAACGACAAAGAAAGAAACATGCGTTATGCTCAATTAGAAGCTCGCGGTATGAAACCGACTGTTGTTTATGATAAGGATAATGAAGGTCGTATGTTACAAAAAGTTATTTTTCCGTGGGCTGAGTGTGTGAGTGGTAAGGATACAGTAAGAGTTAATTTGTTAAAGAATATATCCGGTAAGTCCGGTGAAGAAAACTTGAATGTATCTATCGAAACATTAGAATATGAATTTACTGATGCAATTAGAGTCTTTTCGAATAAGAATCCTGATCGTATTGCTTTTATAGAAGGACACGGAGAATGGGATGAGGCTTACGTATATGATATAACAAAATCATTGTCTAAATACTATTACGTAGATAGAGGAATGCTTGGTTCTAATATATCAGATCTTGAACCTTATAAAGTTATAATAATTGCATCACCGATTGCAAAATATACCGAATCTGAAAAATTTATTATTGACCAATATATAATGAATGGTGGCAGGGTTTTATGGTTAGTTGATGGAGTACGAACTGACAAAGAGAATATTGGTATTGCTAATGACGTAAATCTTGATGATCAATTATTTACTTATGGTGTGAGGATTGACCCTGTATTGTTATTAGATCAACAATGTGCACTTGTGCCAATGAATGTATCTCCGGAAGGGCAGGAAGCTAAATTTGAGGCAGCTCCATGGTATTATGCACCATTGTTATTACCATCAGCAGCGAATGTTATTACAAAAAACACTGCTCTTGTGAGATCTGACTTTACATCAATAGTTGAACTGGTAGGAGAAGAACAAACTGCAAATATTAAAAAGTCAATTTTGTTGGCAAGTTCTAATCAGACGGGCGTTGAAAAGGCACCAATGCCTATTCGCATGGATGTAGTAAATTTGTCTCCGGAATCTCCATTTTTTGCATATTCTTATTTGCCTGTGGCTGTTTTATTGGAAGGTTCTTTTAAGTCTGTATTTGCCAATCGTATGATACCGCAAGATATCAATATGGCAGGTCGCAAACAGTTGCATTCAGGAAATGCTACAAAGATGATTGTTGTAGCTGACGGAGATATAATTAGGAATGATATTCAAGGCTTTGGTTCGGGTTTTGAAGCATTACCATTAGGTTATGATCGTTATATGGATAAACAATTCGGTAATGGTACATTTGTGCTTAATGCAATTAATTACTTGGCTGATGATGAGGGCTGGATGTCTTTGAGGGGTAGAGAATGGAAATTGCGTTTACTTGATAAGCAAAGTATTAGAACTCAAAAAACATATTGGCAATTTATGAATATGGGATTACCTATAATCTTATTAATAATTTTTTCTTTTGCTTATCAGTTAATTCGCAAAAAACAATATTCTTAATAGTGTTTTGAGTTTTAAATATTAAAAAATAATCATAACTTTGTAGCTATCATTAATAAATTTAATTCTATGAAATTCGTTGTTTCTTCGTCCACTTTAGTGGAGCATTTGCAGGTACTTTCACGTGTTATCAGTAATAAAAACACATTACCTATAATGAACTATTTTTTGTTTTCATTAGAGGGATCAAAACTAACTATTACAGCTTCAGATCAAGAGATTACGATGCTTTCTACTATTGAAGTTGAAAACAAGGGTAATGATGGTCGCATAGCAATTTTACCAAAATATTTATTAGATATTTTACACGAATTGGGCGATCAACCATTGGTATTTGAAATAGACGAAAGTAATTATTCTATTGTTATCAAAAGCGCAAAAGGTAAGTATAGTTTCATAGGGCACGAAACTGAAGAATATCCTGCATTTCGTCAATTAGAAGGGGATGTAAGTTCAATATCAATACCATGTCCACTTTTATTGGAAGGATTATCTCAAACATTGTTTGCAGTTGCTAATGATGATTTGCGTCCAATAATGACTGGTGTTTGCTTTGATATTACAACTGATAGCTTGAATTTAGTCAGTACAGATGCTCACACATTGTCACGTTTTAAACTAAATGATATAAAGTCTGAAACTAATATAAATTTTGTGTTGCCACAAAAAGCAGCATCTTTGATTAAAAATGTCTTATCAAAGGAGACAGGAGATGCTTCAATGAAATTTGATGACAAGAGTATATTTTGTGAAATATCAGATTATATTTTGGTTTGTAGACAAATAGAAGGAACATATCCTAAATATAATTCGGTTATCCCTCAAGACAATCCAATTAAGGTTATTGTTGATAGATTATCTCTTTTGTCAGCGATTCGTCGTGTATCTGTTTGCACAAATCAAGGTAGTAGTTTGATGAGGGTATCTATCAGTAACGGAAATATTTATTTATCGGGTCAAGATATTGATTTTTCTGTATCAGGAGAAGAAAATGTATCATGTCAGTATGATGGCGAAGCTATTGAAATAGGTTTTAAGGCTATTTTGCTAATTGATATGTTGTCAAATATGTCAGCTTCAGATATTGTAATCGAATTATCTGATAAAACACGTCCTGGTATATTTAGCCCGCTAAATCAAGCAGAAGGAACAGAGGCTTTGATGTTATTGATGCCAATGATGATATAATATTGATAAAGATGAATTTAAGTCTTAAAAATCCTATTATTTTTTTTGATCTGGAAACTACAGGTATTGATATAGTAAAAGATAGAATAGTAGAAATATCGTATTTAAAGGTGTATCCTAACGGAAGAGAAGAAACTAAAACTATTCGTGTCAATCCCGGTATGCCAATACCTAAGCAGGCTACAGAAGTTCACCATATTACAGATGATGATGTAAAAGATTGTCCAAGCTTTAAGATGGTAGCAAAAGAGTTGGCCAGAGATTTTGAAGGATGTGATTTGGCCGGTTATAATTCGGCGCGTTTTGATTTACCTCTTTTAGCCGAGGAATTTTTGAGAAATGAAGTAGATGTTGATCTGTCGAAACGTAAAATGGTAGATGTTCAAACTATATTTCATAAAATGGAGCAACGTAATTTGTCTGCTGCATATAAGTTTTATTGTAATGCAGATTTGGTGGGAGCACATGGTGCAGAAGCCGATACTAAAGCTACTTATGAGGTGCTTAAATCGCAATTGGATCGCTATGATAATCTTCAAAATGATATTAATTTCTTGTCCGAATTTTCATCTCAAAATAAAAATGTTGACTTTGCAGGAAGAATCGTTTATAATGAAAAAGGTGAGGAGATAATTAATTTTGGAAAATATAAGGGTCGTTTGGTTGTTGATGTTTTAAAAGAAGACATGGGATATTATGGTTGGATAATGGGAGCTGATTTTCCTTTGTCAACAAAACGAGTTTTTACAGAAATTAAATTGCGCAATTTTAACAGATAACGTTTGCATAAAGATGATTTTTGTTTTAGCATTCAATAAAGTAAAAAAAAACACACATAATTCATAAAAAGTTATAATTTTGTAGCTTGCCCGGTATAATTATCGAGCAAGCTATATTTTTTAAAATCAAATACATAATCAAATATATCATGGTTTTAAATACTAAGTTAAGATTAATATTGACTACATTATTGTTGTCCTTATTTGTTGTAAGTAATGCCATTACTGTTTATTATAAAGATACAAATAGTTGGGGTGGAGTAAATGGGCATGTTTGGAATGCTAGTGCCTCCTCCGAAAATACTGGTTTCCCGGGTAAACAATGGATTTTGAAATGTGTTGACGGTGGTGATACTTGGTATAAATATGAGTATCAAAGTACATCTATGAATCTGAAATTGACTAAATTTTCTGATTCAAATGTAGGTACAGGAGATATTGGTCCTTTAACAACTGACTGTTGGATTGAAGGAACTTCCTCAACTCCACATACTGATCCCATTACATTGGCTAATTTAGAGAGTCTGACATTTACAACATCTGTTGCTATAACATTCGCTTCTGATGCGTTGGCCGGGTGGAGTACTTATTTACCTACAACAACATCAGACAATGAAAACTATTCTCTTACTTATTTGTACGGAACCGGATCCGGAATAGATGTGTGGTACGATACTACTAAAAAGAAGTACGTGTCAACTGGAGAAATAATCGGATATAGTGCATCATATATTGGTCAGGTAGTTACGTTTACATGGAATATTACTAGTGAAACATTATCGGTTACAGGCTTTAGTATTGTGCCTGATATTCCAACTCCTCATTATCTTGGTGATATAATTAATTTGACTGCTGAAAATGGCACAGGTCCTACATATACTTGGTATAAATCTACAGATGATGGTGCTACGTATTCTGTTATAACTGGTGAAACTACAGAAATGCTAACAGTGTTCGCAGATAGAAAAACCAAATACAAATGTGTTGATGATGGGACTTCAGGGTATACTACTTATGATATAGAACCTATAATCAAATGCGATCCGCAAAATACAACCATTGAATTTACAGAAGATTTTGGCACTGTTGCACAAAGTGACGGTGGTAAAGGTGATGGTTTTTGGGATAAGGGACGCACAACAAGCTCTTACGTGCCATATACTTCTAAAGCAGAGTGTGTACCAATTAAAAATTCAGGCGAATATGCAGTAGTTGCTAATGCAAAATGGTGTGGTTGTTCAAATCCTTCTGATTATCTTAATACTTGTGATTGTGATGGCGGATACTGGTTTAGAAGTGATAATTTATATGATCATACCCAAGGTGGACTTGTTGGTGGTGTGTATGGAGGTATGCTATTAGTTAATTGCGCCGATGGTACCGCAAATGACAATGATATCTTATACGAACGTGAAGTTACTGGTATTTGTACCGACACTTATATTCGATTTTCCGCTTTTATCGCTAATGCAGCGAAAGAGGGTTCTACAGATCCAATAAAGGTAAAATTTATTTTATGGAATAGCACTAAGACTGTCAAGTTGGCAGAATACACGGAAACAAATTTGTTGTTTAGTGCAGGTTGGAAAGAAGTTTCTGCAATGTTTAATACGGGCTTGAATACTACCGTTATAATACAAGTTATAAACAAAGCCGGTGCCGGTGTAAATGGAAATGATTTATTGCTTGATGATTTGACCTTTAGTTTGTGTACTCCGGAAGCATTGTTATACGCAGATTATGCTCATTTAAACGAAAATGCCACAGGTTTGTGTGGATCAAGTTTAAATTTAGAAGCAGTAACACCTGAAGGCGTTTTTGTCAGTCCATATTACTTATGGCAAAAAGAAACATCTGAAGACGTGTGGGAAGAAATAACAGGAGCTTCAGGAGCATCAAGTACTTGTTCTGTAATTGCTTCAGATACAGAAACAAAATATCGCGCAATTGTTGCCAATAATCAAACTGTTGCAGAATCTGTAGCATCAGGTGGTATTGTTGGTGCATGTGGATTGTATGTTATTACCAATAGCGCAACTGTTACATGTGGATATCCAACTGTTTCTATGTCAATTAATGCACCTGAAGTTTGTTTAGGAGACCAAGGTGTATACACAATGACTGTTTCAAATCCATTATCTGTTGATTTAACAAATGTTGTTTGGAAATTTGCATGGCCTCCTGCAATTCATGGAGCCGAAATTATCAATGTTTCTACAGGTAGCTGCAGTGCTCCGGCATACGAATGGACAATTCCATTTTTGGGATCCGGTGCTACAGAAACCATGACTTACGAAGCTACTGCAATATCAAGTGGGCTTGCAGTTAGTTCGGCTGTTGCAAAAATGTATTTACAACAAATAAATGGAGGTTCTATTTACGGAGAAATGACAAGTCCTTCTAAGGATGAAAAAGAAATATGGGTAAGTTCTGAAGAGCCATATACAGTTACCGGTGGAGGTAGCTATTGTGCAGGTGGTGAAGGCTTTAATATAGGATTAGCATCCTCTCAAAAGTATACTAAATATCAATTAAAGCGAGATGGAGTTAATGTTGGCGATGAAGTAATTGGCGATTGGGGAGCAATAGATTTTGGGAAACAAACTGTTGCCGGCACATATACTGTAACAGGTGATAATATTTGTGGAGTACATAATATGTCTAATGATGTTACAATAACAGTTAATGAATTACCGAATATATCGATATCATCAGCTGCCGAGTGTGATTTAGATTTATTACATTATCATTTAGAAGTAACAGTAAGTGAAGGTACAGTAACAAGTACTGCAGGTACAGTGGTTGATGAAGGCGGTAATGTATGGTCAATTAGTTCAGTACCTACAGGTACAAACATAACTGTTACAGTAGAAACAGGAGCATCATGTAGTGAAGACCTGGCAGTAACAGCACCTGTTTGTTCATGTCCAACAATAGCTGCTCCTGTAAGTACGGGAGATCAGTCTTATTGTGCAGGAGGTACAATCCCGACATTGGAAGTTAATAGTGTACCGGCAGGAATAGAGGTAGATTGGTACGAAGCATCTACAGGTGGAGTGGCAGTTGCAACAAACACCTTAACTTATACTCCGTTAG
>MWBK01000104.1 GCA_002069025.1 Bacteroidetes bacterium ADurb.Bin302
TATTCACAGAGGGAACAATTGGTAGCCCTTCAGAATGGTACATTATATTCAATAGTAGTGGACAACAAACTGCAGGTGATCCCGGATTTATTTGTAAAAATGGAGCATATTATACTTTTGATGGAGAAGATCACATAGTTCCAATTACCACTGTTGGGATTAATAACGTAAGTGAGAATAGCCCTCGAGTTTATGTATCAAATATGAATATACATATTGAAAATGCCGATGATCAAAATATAATGATAGCAACAATTGATGGCCGTATTTTATATAGTGGTAAACAAACTATAATTCCTGTTTCGAGCAATGGAATTTATATAGTTAAGATTGGCGAAGTAACAACAAAAGTATTTGTTAAATAGTTATTCGCACTTATTAAAAGTTAAAAGAGGGTTGTCAATAGACAATCCTCTTTTATGTTTTATAATTAGGTTAATACCTAAATTCATATATATATCTGATATACAATATTTAGGCTTATTATTAAAAAAGAATATGAAACTGTGAAAATTCAAATAAGAAGTGCGAAACGCAAAAAGCATAAAAAAATTGAATTTGATGATAAAGAAAAGGAGACCGAAGTCTACCTAAGATCAACTAATTTTGTGTTGCAATGTACCTATAAACACAAAATATAGGCATTTAACCTATATTTGAGCTGTATAAATAAAATAGCCTATTAAATTAGACAGATGGATTTCTTGTCGTTTTGGTAGCTATCTCTATGTAAGTTTTAATTCCTTTAATTTTCTAGTATTAGGTATTAGGTTACCAGCACAATACATATAAATCGCCCCTTGGGTTTATACACATTAGAGGTACTGTTGTTGCTTTTAATATGTGTAATTCTTTCGGACCAAAAAACATATCGTCCAATCCGTAATCTCTCGATGTAGAAATAATGACCATGCCGGCATTTTCTTTGGCAGCTATTGATACAGCTTCTTTTTCTACTTTAAAGCTATCATTAACAGCCTTTCTAATCTCATATTTTAGATTGAATTTATCAAATAGAGAACGAATGCTTTCAACATTTTTAGCCGTTTTTGAGCCGTAATCGTTGGCTTTTAATAACAATATCTCTGAATGTAAAAATCGGCCCATATTAGAAGAATAGGGGGCTTTTTCTTTTTCTTCAGGCAAATAACCGATTGGTACTATGATATTTGAAAAATCAATTTTAGACGTATCTTCTTTTACCATTACAAAAGGAATACGCAAATCACGTAATCCTTTAAAAATATTCATAGGATTCGAATATGTACCTTTTTTAGTTATTTCAAAAAAGATAATAGGGGTTTCAGTTCGTTCAGATAAGTCGCAAACATCAACAAGTGTTCCTTGGCATGATTCAAAAATAAATGGATAATCTGCTTCTTGACCTTTACTTTCCGCTTTATTTATAAACTCTTCTGATGCATCTCCCAATGCTAATAATGTAAGTCCTTTTGCAAAAGCTTTTGCAAACAAGGATGCCGCTTGATATGCCTTTTCAGGAAAATGTTTTCCATCGGCTACAACCAAGAAATGGCGTGAATAAGATAATTCGCGAATATTCATAATGGGCGTAAAGTTACCGTTATTTTTCAAAATATTTGTACCTTTGTTCCTTAAAATTAATAATTATGCCTTCAAAACCTTCTATACCAAAGGGTACGCGCGACTTTTTGCCTGATGAAATGGCAAAACGCAACTACATTTTTGATACTATTAAAAAAGTATATGCTTTATATGGTTTCAAACAAATAGAGACTCCTGCAATGGAAAATCTATCAACTTTGATGGGAAAATACGGAGAAGAAGGTGATAAGTTGCTTTTTAAAATTCTAAATTCAGGCAATTTTTTAGATAATGCTGATGAAGATGATTTAAAAACAAAGAATTCTGTTAAAGTAATATCAAAAATATCTGAAAAAGGATTGAGATATGACCTAACAGTTCCGTTTGCAAGATTTGTGGTACAATATCGCGATCAAATAAAATTTCCTTTTCGAAGATTCCAAATACAACCTGTTTGGAGAGCTGATCGTCCACAAAAAGGTCGTTATCGTGAGTTCTATCAATGTGATGCTGATATTGTTGGAAGTGATTCTCTGCTTAACGAATTGGAATTATTGCAAATAATAGACGAGGTATTTGCACAATTCGGTATTAATGTTTGCATCAAATTAAATAATCGAAAGGTATTGGCAGGAATAGCAGAAGTGATAGGGGCTCCTGAAAAAATTATTGACATTACTGTTGCAATTGACAAATTAGACAAGGTAGGCTTAGACAATGTTAATGCAGAATTAGCAGTAAAAGGTTTATCCGCAGACTCTGTAAATAAACTTCAACCAATACTTGCATTAAAAGGTGATAATGCATCTAAAGTCAATGATTTACGCAAAATATTAAGTACTTCTGAAATAGGTACTAAAGGTGTCGAAGAATTAGAGACAATATTTAATATGTTGAATGAATCATCTGTTCGATGCGAAATAGAATTAGACCTAACCTTAGCACGTGGATTAAACTACTATACAGGAACTATTATAGAAGTTAAATCTAAAGATGTTCAAATAGGTAGTATTACGGGTGGCGGTCGTTACGATAATCTTACAGGTGTATTTGGTATGGATGGTGTATCAGGAGTCGGCATCTCTTTTGGAGCTGATCGTATTTACGATGTCTTGAACCAACTTGATTTATACCCAAAATCAGAGACTGCATCAACACAAGTTATATTCCTTAATTTCGGAGCAAAAGAGGCTTTTTATAGTTTGAAATGTATGAAAACATTGAGAACAGCCGGTATAGCATGCGAAATATATCCCGATTCTGTTAAGTTAAAAAAACAAATGGGCTATGCAGATGAATGCGGAATACCTTATGTAGCTATTATTGGTGAAACTGAAATGGCAGACAATTTAATTTCTCTAAAAAACATGAAATCGGGAGAACAAGAGAAATTGTCAATTGAAGCCTTAATTGCTAAATTAGTATAACAACAAAATATACAGATAATATTTCCGTTAAGTTAATATTACATAGTTCATATTTCGTTACTAAAATATATATAGTTGAAAAACAGATTCATAACCATATTGCTACTTGTGCTAGTCGCTATTCCGTCGATGGCACAATTAGATCGAAACATAATCAAAAGATTAACACAAGTTGACCGTCAAAGATGGCATTTTGGATTTATTTTGGGTATGAATTTCGCTGATTTTGTAACACAACCATCCACTAGCTGGAAAGACGAAGATGGTAACAGTTGGTATTCTGCATCTGCAGGATTATCACCTGCATTTAATGTTGGTATGATTATAGATTTACGTTGTGTTGAATACTTGAACATACGATTTACTCCCGTTTTAAACTTAGGAGAACGCCATCTTAACTATACTTGTTTTAATCCTGCAGGCGAAAGAATAGGAGACGTTAAAACCACTTCAGTTGCAACAACAACCATAGATATTCCTTTCTATATAAAATATAGTGCAAAACGTTATGGAAATGTGCGACCGTATATAATTGCAGGTGGAGGTCCACAATTTAATTTAAACTTAGATCCGGAAGTGCCCATATTGCTTAATCCTTTTGACGTGCAAATAGCATTTGGCATCGGTTTAAATATTTATACGGAATATTTCAAATTTTGTCCCGAAATAAAATTTGCGTTTGGCTTACTAGATCAATTAAATCGTAATCACCCGGAAATGGAAGGTACTGATAATATTCTGTTCACGAGCTCGGTTGATCGGTTAACATCAAGAATGTTGATAATATCATTCAACTTTGAGTGATATTATATAAAAAGATCATTTTATAGGAGTCAATCCCATTGAAGCTGCTATTTTTACCATTAATTCATGAGCCGGTTCATATTCATTAGGAATTTTACCATCCAGAATAGCGTCTTTTATAATTGCTTTGATTTTTCCAACAGTTCCACAAGGTTCTAAGCCAAATGTTTTCATAATTTCTGCTCCATCTATTGGCGGTTGGAAATTTCTAACATGATCTTTTTGTTCTATATCCTTCAACTTTAATCTAACTATTTGCAGATTCTGCATGTATTTATTGACCTTAGCCTCATTTTTTGAAGTTATATCGGCTTCACAAAGTGTCATTAAATCTTCAATATCATCACCTCCTTCAAATAATAAACGACGAACGGCAGAATCAGTAATTTCTTCTTCTACCAGAGCAATAGGACGCATGTGTAAACTAACTATTTTCTGTACATAACGCATCTTTTCGTTCATAGGAAACTTCATTCGTTTAAAAATATGCGGAATCATCTTTTCGCCAATGTAGTTGTGGTTATGAAACATCCAACCTATTTTGGGATCAAATCGCTTTGTTGCAGGTTTACCAACATCATGGAATAGGGCAGCCCATCTTAACCACAAATCAGAACTTTGTTTAGCCACATTATCAACCACCTCTAGTGTGTGATAGAAAATATCTTTATGAGCTTTGCCGGAAATAATTTCGACACCTTTAAGGTTTGAGATTTCAGGCATGATAATTTCCAGTAGGCCGCATTTATACAAAATATCTAATCCTATAGATGGCTTTTCAGACATCATAATTTTGTTCAATTCATCAAGAATTCGCTCTTGAGATATGATACTTATGCGTTCTTTATTAGTTTGAAGAGCTCTGTATGTACCGTCTTCTATACTGAACTTTAATTGAGTTGCAAAGCGTATGCATCTCATCATTCGCAATGGGTCATCGCTAAAAGTAACATCCGGATTTAAAGGAGTTCGTAAAATTTTATATTCTAAGTCCTGTTTACCTCCAAAAGGGTCTGTTAATTCTCCATATTTAGATTTATTCAGACAGATTGCCATTGCATTAATGGTAAAATCTCTCCGTTTTTGATCGTCTTCTAAAGTACCGTTTTCAACTACCGGCTTACGCGAATCATTACGATAAGATTCTTTTCTAGCTCCAACAAATTCTATTTCGGTATCTTTATATTTTATTTGAGCCGTTCCGAAATTTTTAAAAATACTTAATGAAGCTTTTCTGCCTAATTTTGCCTTCAAAGCCTTGGCTAATTCTATTCCGCTACCAACCACAACAATGTCAATATCTTTTGAAGGACGATTCAGTAACCAATCACGAACATATCCTCCAATAACATAACATTCTGTTTGTTGTGCATCTGCACAATCAGAAATCAAGTCAAATATTGGATTTTGCCAGCCAGCTTGCATTGAATTAAAATTTATTAACCCTGCAAAGGTACGCTGTTTGTCTTGAACTCACAAAAAAATAGTAATTTTGTGACCTTATATGATGAAGAAGTTTAATTTTATATTATTGATACAAGTTGCATTGTTCCTTTCGTGTTCTCATACACCCGAAAGAACTGCCGCTGATTTATATCAAACAGCTCAGCAATATTTTGAACAAAACAATTTGAATGCTGCCAAACAAGTTATTGACAGTATACACACCACATTTCACAATGATGTAGAAGTACGTAAGCTGGCTCGTGAGTTAATGTTTAAAATTCAACAAAAAGAAGAAAAACGTAATGTTGCTTATTACGATAGTATGTTGTTGATAAAAGAGCCTATATTAGCAGAATATTCAAAACAATTTATTTTGTCTAAAGATTCAGAATATTTTGATTATAAATTATATACACATCGTAGTCAAACCATTTCTTATATGCCTCACACAAATATATTATGTGAAGTTAAAGATAATGGGGAACTGACTTTAGTAAGTGTTTTTTTAGGACGCAAATTGGATCATACTTCATTTCGCATTACTGCAAAAGATATATTTGCAGAGACATTCGAAGTTCCATTAAGTTCTGAATATAATTATCATTTTGATGATATGGGTAGTAGATGGGAGTATGTAACATTTACACCTGAATACCAGAATAATGTAGCCGGATTCATTGCACAATATGCTGATCAGGCTTTGAAAGTGACTTTAAAAAGTCAAGAATCAAGCTACAATTACTTTTTAGAAAAACGTGATAAACAAGCTATTAAAGAAGCTGTCGACTTTTCTATTTTAACAAAAGAAGTCTATATTTTAAAACAGAATCAAAAAAAATCATCAGAAAAGTTAATTTGGCTTTCTGAAAAACTAAATCAACAATAATATGAAAAAACTACTTGCATTTACATGTATTATTGCAATTTCTTGTGGTTTATATGCACAAGAAAGTATTAACAAAGCGCAATTCATAGAAAAAGTTTGGGATTTTGAAAATGACAAAGATGCCATTAAACTTAAAAGTAAGGTGCCTGTAATATTAGATTTTTATGCAGATTGGTGCCGTCCATGCAAAATGTTAGAGCCTGAATTAACAGCTTTACAAAAAGATTATAAAGGTAAATTGATAATATACAGAATAAATGTAGATAAGGAACGTAATTTGGCTGCATTATTTCAAGCTAGTTCGCTACCAACAATTTTCTTTATAGACAAATCAGGAACTGCTACATACGTAAGAGGTTATCGCACAAAGGAAGAACTTAAACAAATGGTAGATACATATCTAATTACGGCAAAAAAAGCTAAATAAGCATTAGAATTTACCTAACTTATATCATATGTCAAAGACAAAGTATATTTTCGTAACAGGAGGGGTTACTTCTTCACTAGGTAAAGGTATAATATCCGCTTCGATTGGGAAATTACTACAATCGCGTGGATATAGTGTAACGATTCAAAAATTTGATCCATATATAAATGTAGATCCGGGTACATTGAATCCATACGAACATGGTGAATGTTATGTAACAGTAGATGGTCACGAAACAGATTTGGACTTAGGACATTATGAGCGTTTTACGGACATAGAAACACATAGCGCCAACAGTATTACGACGGGTAGAATATATCTAAATGTTATAAACAAAGAACGTCATGGCGATTATTTAGGCCGAACAGTTCAGATTATTCCTCATATTACAGATGAAATTAAACGAAACATTTTGTTGTTAGGACAGAAGAATAATTTGGACTTTGTAATTACAGAAATCGGTGGTGTTGCAGGCGATATAGAATCTCTTCCATTTTTGGAAAGTGTACGCCAATTAAAGTGGGAACTTGGAACTGATTGTATTTGCGTTCATCTGACATACGTACCTTATTTAGCTGCTGCCAAAGAATTAAAAACTAAGCCTACACAACATTCTGTTAAGAAGTTGCAAGAATTAGGCATTCAGCCTGATATTTTAGTACTTAGGACAGAACATGATATTAATGAAGAGATTAGGCGTAAAGTATCTCAATTCTGCAATGTGTTGCCGGAAGCTGTAATTCAAAGCAAAGATGTTTCTACTATATATGAAGTTCCACTAAAAATTCAGGAGCAACATATAGACAGCATAATTTTAAAGAAAGTCGGTCTATCACCGGATGATACTAAATCAGATTTAACTAAATGGAAGTCATTCCTTAATATGTTAAAATCATCTAATGAGATAGTTGAAATTGGTTTGGTAGGTAAGTATGTTGAATTACAAGATGCGTATAAATCTATCAGTGAGGCATTATTCCAAGCTGCTACGTATAATAAACATAAATTAAAATTAGTATATATACATTCTGAGAATATAGATGCTATAAATGTTGAAGAGCAATTAAAAGATATGGATGGTATTGTTATTGCTCCTGGATTTGGTCAACGTGGCATTGAAGGTAAGTTTGTTGCATTGAAATACGCTCGTGAACACAATATACCTACTTTTGGTATATGTTTAGGTATGCAATGTATGGTTATTGAATATGCACGTAATGTTTTGGGATTGCATCAAGCAAATTCAACAGAAATGGATCCTAAAACCAAGCAAAATGTTATTGACTTAATGGAATCTCAAAAAGCTATAACAGATAAAGGAGGTACAATGCGTTTAGGTGCTTATAGATGTGATTTAGTACCTAATTCACTTGTTTTAAAGGCATATGAAAAATCAACTATATACGAACGTCATCG
>MWBK01000105.1 GCA_002069025.1 Bacteroidetes bacterium ADurb.Bin302
CCGTAAAAAGGTACTCATTAGTTGTTTCTTTGCTATTGGCTGGTTTGATGTCGAGTGGTGGGGCGTGGGCGCTTGATTTACCTGCCGGAACTTACTATTTTGACAATACCGACACTCAATGGAGCGCAGTGGCTTTAGCGGTTGGTAATGGAAGTAATAGAAGCTCTTATCCATTAACCCAAGTTACAGGTACAAATATCTGGAAAGTTACATTTGGCAGTTCTTGGAATGGTGCCGATGGATATTATTATTACAAAGGATCAGCAAATATATCTGAAGGAGGTTCTTATAGTGTTTGGTATGATGCTGCTGGTATAACAAATAGAATATGGTACCAATCGGAAACAACTAATGCCGGCAAGTGTTTTTATAAAACAGGGCAAGGAACGGAATTTGTAAATGGTTCTTGGACTGTTGTGCCTACATGGATTGGAAACTCGTTTATGCGTATAGGCGGCGAATCAGGTACATGGTATAAGGGCAGTGATACTTCAACAGGATTTGCCTCTTTCGATGGTGCAAATCTAGGCAACTTTGACGGAGATAATATAGTTTTGATGGGAGAAATGGCTTCGTATTCAGCCGCAGGTATAAGTGAGGTGCACACGACTATGTATTATCGTATAGATTCAGGAAGTTATACAGCGGTGTCTATGCCGAAAGTTGGAACTACAGGTACCGGAGGTGTTAACGCAAAACATCAGGGCGAAGTAACTATTCCAAAACCTTCTGCAGGCAGTCATACATTAGAAATATATTATCAATTTGATACTCAATACGATAATAATACAAGTTCCAATTATATTGCTAATTTTACATCAGTAGGCTTCTCCGGTGATGCTACTAAAGCATTTGGCGATGTATTTTATGGAACAACATCAAAAAGCAATTACCATATTGGATTTGGCGGATGCATGCCTTCAGCAATAACTGCTTCTATAAGCGGCACAGATTCTGCTGCATTTACACTTCCCGGTGCGCAACCATACGAAGTAAGCTTAACCGATGGAGCGGCAGATCTTGAAATATCATTTTCGCCGACAAAAGTAGGCGCGCATACAGCGACACTAACATTTAGTACAGTGTGCGGTGAAACAACATATACCAAAACAGTTTCATTGTCAGCCACAGGTAAAAACCATTCAATAACACCACTTATAGCAGATACTGCTGATGTAACTGAAGGAGTAGTAACTCTATCGGGTTATTTGAAGTATGCAGGTTGTAAAACTGATATTATTGATTATGGTTTCTATTACTGCGAAGGTGCTGATTGTACACCAAGTTCAAGTAGTGATTCAATTCGCTCAAGTGAACACACTCCAATTAGCTCCGGAAGTAGTTGGTCTGCACAGCCGGAAGGATTAAAAGATAAAACATGGTACTCTTATAAGTCTTATGCAAAAAGTACTGCTGATGCGGATCCGGTATTATCCGAAGAAACAGGTCACTTCTATGTAACTTGCGATTATCCAATGGGTGATACAATTTATTATACAATTAATGCAGCATTAAGCGAGGATATTCCTTGCACGCTTGAGTTTTCGACATTTGCAGCTGCTCTTACGCATTTGAAATCAATGTCAGAATATTTAGCTTCAAGCAGTGGTAATATAACTAACAAATTACTTAAGCATATAGTATTTGAAGTTGAAGCGGGTGAATATGGCACAGCCGGCTCACAATTAGATTTGTCTGACATTAATAAGATTACTGATTATAATGGAACGATAGAGTGTCCTACTCATCATTTTATAGTTCGTCATAAGGGTACAGCTCGTCCTACGCTTAATGGTTTGAACTTGTACGAGTCTCGTTATGTAACAATAGACGGATTCAATATAGTACGTAGTACGACAACAAGTGATATGTCAGGAGCTACCATATCAATGGGTAGAAATAATGCGGATAACAATGCAGTTCCGGGTAATATGAAGTACGCCAATGTAAGTATTATTAATAACACTATTACCGCAACAGGTTTCTGCTGTGTACACGTACAGGGAGCTGATACTATTTATTACGAAAACAATGAGTTGTATGCTGATATAACTGCAACCAGTAATCCGGCAAACGATAGAAACTGGGGTGCTTCAATGAAGTTTATGAATTGCAAGAACATATTGATTTTGCGCAACAGCTTTAGAGGATCTCATGCAACAAACTTGTTTTTACAAGGTTCACGTAATGTGTTAATCATGAATAATGTATTTTGGAACGATAATCAATATACTGAAAACATAGCATTTATTCGTCCGGTATATTTTGGTGGTGACGGAGAGAATAATGCACTTCAAAATATCGGTATTTATTACAATACATTCTTCTTGAAAGATGAGGGTGGTAGTACAAATTATAAAGTAAACTTTATAGAATTTGGTGGAGCCGCACAAACAGGCAACGCTGATCATTATCACTCAAACTTGATAGAATTCCAATACAATAACTGTTATTCGTACTCAGACTCGGTATCAGGTCGTACATCAGATCCGTTCTTGGGCAAGAACATTAGTACTGATATATGTCCTACATTTAAGAACAACAACTTCTGGTCGAAATACGATGTGGCTAAATCATTATCAGCATCGGCATTTGCATTCGGTTGTAGTGATCAATTTATTAACGTTGAAAACGCTGTATGTTGGACTGCATCAAGCGATCCTGCATCACTTGTTGTAAAAACAAACGCCTTAAATTTTGGTGTATCTGTTAAAACGGATATGTCCGGTATGAATATTGCAAACACATTGTACAATGACCGTATATATCCAAGTAATTTAGCAGATGCAATTCGTCCTAAAACTAATTCATCTGAAGAAGAACCGAATGAGTATGGTATTTTATCAAATGCACCTACTATTAGAATGAGTATGTCATCAATGGTAGAGACTATATCTCACGATGTTGATATGACGTCTTATACTTTAACTCCTAGTAGTAACGTTAAATTTACATTGTCAGGTACAAATGCAGACAAATTCTCAATAAATAAATCGTCTACAACGACTGATGCTACAGGAACTTCAAAAGATACTGTAACTGTAACATTTGGTCGTCCTGCTACCACAGGTACATACAATGCATTTTTGAATATATCTCCATCAACAGTAAGTGATGTTGATACTATAGCAATACCTCTTATAGGTATCTATGCTGATGGCCCTGTTTCGGGAGGTTGGACATTAGGTGCATATCAACAACACGAAGGTAATGAGGTTGATGTGATTGTTTGGAATGGCACATCAGATTCGCCAAACGATTGGGATAATCGTGGTAACTGGGTTAAGATGGATGGAACGCGAGTTACTTGTGTTGATAAGTTGTCAGAAAAGTTGAAAGTAATAATCCCTGCTCCTGATTCAAAGGTATATCCAATGCCTGCAGGCGATACAATTAAGACATATCCTAATATGCCGACAAACTTTAATGCTGAAAATCGTTCAGTTAAGCAACATGCTGAACAAGTTGATGCAGGTGCAGGAATCATAGAAACCACAAAATTCTTTGCTGACAGCATCTATTTAGAGTACGGTGCTTCGCTTAGAGGTGTTGAGAAATTGGTTCGCACTGTCGGAGAACAAAAAGATACTTTGTATAATGTTGCAACAACGAACTTTACTGCACAACGTAGTGCATTTAAAGATTCTCGCGAATGGATACTTGTAGGAACGGTTATTAAACCATTTACAGGCAATGGCTATGAAACACGTAATATTAAATCAGGTGATTTCTATATTGCTAATCAAACGCCTCACGTATATATGCAACATATTAAATGCACTGACGGCGTTAATGTAAGTTGGGGTACACCATTCTCAAGTTTGCAAGTAGAAGTTCCTACAACAACAGCATTTGCAATAGAGATTCCTGACCAATACGGACAATACAAATTGAGTTCATCATTGTTCTATAAATATTATTATCCTGATGAAAGTATGTTGAACGATGGTACACAACCTAAATCATTCAAATTTGAAGGACGTTTTGCTAATGATGCTTCGTTGCCTACTTATAGTATTGTATCAGGAGTTAATTTCTTGAATAACTCATATCCTGCTAATTTGGATGCATATACATTGCATACAAGTGAATCATATCCGGGAACAGTACTTATGTATGATTATAAATTGAAATCATTCCGTGCACCTCAAAGTGGTGAAGTAATTAAGCCGCAAAACGGATTCATATTTAATGCTACATCAACAACATCAATGACATTAGGTGCCGATTTGTTTGTGGATGGAAATACAAGATATAAACGTGCTTTAGACGAAAAACCGAATATCTATATTAGAGCAATAAATGCAGGTAGATCACTTGGTAGTCAGATTGCTCTTGTATACGATGAGTTTAAGGAACAGACAATAGATCCTAATGTTGATGCTCGAAAACCATTTAACAAGGAATCTCCTTTAAGTCCTGAATTATATATAATGGCTCAGGATGCTGCGTTTGCTTCGTTGAATATTACAAATATGGAAACTGTAATTCCATTAGGTTTACGTAATGCATCTAAGAAGCTTATGGATGTTAAGTTTGTGTTAAGAGCGCAAGAAGGTTTTGGATCTGCTGTTTTAGTTGACCGTCAGGAAGGTAAGGAGTATGACTTGCTAACAGGTGAGGCTTACACAATTACAAATATTGCAGCAGGAACAATAGAAGGTCGTTTCTTCTTGAACTTAAGTGGCATTGAAGACCCAGATCCTATTGATCCTGAGAATCCACCTACGGATGTTGAAGATACAGAGCTTGTAGGAGAGTCAATTAGTATTTTTGCACAGGATGGCTCAGTTGTAATTTCATCTACCGAAGGTGTAGCTCTTCAAACGGTTTATGTAAGTGATATGGCAGGAAAAACAGATACATACAAATTATCGGGAAGCCATTATCAAAAATTGGATTTACCTGTTGCGAAAGGTGTATATCTAATTTCTGTAGTCGGAGACACGATGACAAAAGAACAAAAAGTGATTATTAAGTGATATTAAATCTATTTGGCTATGTGAAGAATCTTGCGTAATTTTGCGCCGGATTCTCACAATAGCATATAAATGGAGAATGATAACGAACACAAATTCAGAAAATGAAAAAACATATTAAATTAATAAGCCTTTTGTTCTTTATAATAAGCAGTATGACTGTTGGGGCGGTTACACTGCCATCAAGTTCATTTGTCCCATCGGGAGGCTCTGGTGATGGCGGTTACGACCCGATATCAATTGATCCTATTCAATCGGTTCCTTCTTATTCTTATACGGCACTTGGAGCTTCCAACTGTCCTACAGAATACCCTGAAAGCCAGATATGCTATGAGTGCTGTTCTGACGAATTTACCACTTGTTTAAACGATGGTGGAACTTTTGAAGCGTGTGAGGCTGCTATGATTGAGTGTAACCTTGCTTGTAATAGGACATACTCATTGCCCATAGGCGATGCGATACCATTTATGCTTTTATTAATAGTTTTATATGGCATTATCAGATACCGTAAAAATATGGCTTTTCGTGTAATTAATAACCAAAAAGGAGAATAATTATGAAAACAATTACAAACTACATAAAGAGATTTTTGTTGTTGGCCGCCATGGCAGCAATTAGTGCTACGGCATTGGGAGCAGGAGCATATTGCGATTCTACTGTAACGGGTGGTACCATTTCATACGAAACAACGGCTACTAATACATATAAAGTTACCTATACTTCAACTTATCAATTAGAAAGTGTTTATAATTGCAACTTTTATTATCGTGATAATGGGGGCGATGGGGTACAAATGTCGTTTTCTAAAATTGATGGAGATGGGTATGTTTGGGCAGCAACTTT